>CAYVWX010000023.1:0-19727 GCA_964455635.1 uncultured Lentimicrobiaceae bacterium
GGACCCGATGGAGCTGTTAATATTATTTATCGTAACGAAGACGAGGAGACAAGAAAAAAACGTGTTGACGAATATCGCGAAAATTTTGCCAGCCCCTATCGTGCTGCCGAGATGGGTTACATTGATGAAATCATCTACCCGAGAGAAACACGAAGAAAACTGGTTGAAGCCCTTGAGATGACCAAAAACAAATCGGAACACAACCCGCCTAAAAAGCATGGCAACATTCCGTTATAAATAGTTGTTATTTAGCGTGATATTCAAATTAAAACCGCAGGATTACAAATCCTGCGGAACCAACGCGATTTAAAACGCTTAACTCCTAACTCTTAACTCCCAACTCCTAACTCCTAACTTCTTTCTCCCAACTCCTAACTCTATTTGGGAGGAGTTCCCGTATTAACAACTTTTTTTCCAAAATCGAACACCAGCGAAAAGCGCATGGTATTTTGTAATGGGTTTTGCGTGGCATTCATCGGAATAAGATAGGAGAAATCAAGCCCAAAAACATTGTAACGGATGCCAACGCCGAGGGTAGCATATTTACGGTTTCCTTTGGTTTTATCTTCCAGGAAAAATCCTCCGCGAAGTGCCAGCAAATCATTATACCAGTATTCGGTACCAAAAGCCAGATTAAACTCGCTCATCTCTTCCGAGAAGCCCTGAGGTGCATCGTACCACGATTGAATCATTCCGGTAATAGGCGATACATTGTTGTCCATGCCTGCTGCTATTTCGTAGCCTCCGCCGGGAATAGCAATGGGATTGCCGTTTTCATCGGTTTTATAAACCGGAGGAGTAGGAACCAATAATTTATTAACATCGGCAAAGAAACTCATCTTGTTGTATTCATCCAGCTCGATGGTCAATCGGGGGCCTACACGAAAATTAGTTGGAATAAAGTCCTTTTTAATGTTGCTTTTGCTGTACGAAATTTTGTTTCCGATGTTTGAAATATTCAATCCCCAGGCAAAGGTTGCAGGCATATTATTAAACCAGTTAACATCTTTTTGCCAGTACAAGGCAATATCGGCTGCAACGGCAATTCCGGCAGTGGTTTCCACTCCGCTTTGTCCGCCGTAACCCTGTGTAAGGTCAGAAAAGATAAACCGGCCAGCAACTGCCAGCGACAGGTTTTGATGCAATTTCCGGGCATAAGTACCATCAATGGCAAACTCATTGGGCTTGGCTGTAATGGTCGGATTTCCATCGTTATCGGTAAACTGAATTTCACCCATGGTAAAATAACGAAGGGTAGCACCAAAAGCCGAAAGGTCGTTAAACTTATGAAAATATCCCACATAAGCCAGGTTTATATCGTTAACCAGGTTGCGAAGCCAGGGTGTGTATGCAATTCCAAATCCGTTTGTCTGCTCGGCAAAAGCATATTTGGCAGGATTCCAGTGCATGGAAAAAACGTCGGGAGCGGTGGCAACACCTGCATCGCCGTTTCCTCCTGCGCGTGCATCAGGGCTAATCATTAAAAAAGGTACGGCAGTGGTAATAACATTTTGATCGGGATAATTTATTTGTCCCATAGTAACCATAGTAGTTAGCAATAATCCTGTCAACAGTAAATTTCTAAATTTTATCATTTGTATTTCTTTTAAAAAAAGGTTTGCAAATCTAACGAATAAATTCAATTAATATTATTTAAGATTTATCAATCCGTTAACTTTATTAGTTTTTGTCTCACAATTTCTTTTGAACCGTTGCTGCCCGACACCATCATTTCATATATAAAAACTCCTGCACCCGGATCATCGCTGCCGTTTACAACCGATTGCCATTCAAGAGGAATGACAACTTCATTACCCACTCCTGACAATTTAGTTTTTTTGGTACCGACAAGCCTGCCCGTAAGGGTAAAAATATTTATGGTAACCGTTAAGTCGGTTCCACCCGATTTATTGTAAAACCTTAAATTTGTATTATTTTTAAAGGGATTTGGATAAGCCACAACCTCATTCAGAGCAACATCGCCATTGGTTTTAACATAAAAACCGATTTGTTGTATGCTCGAATTACCCATTAAATCCCAGGCTCTTACAGCAACCGTATGGGCACCCTCACTCAAATCGTTCAGTGGTACTTCAACCCTTCCCGATTGATAACTATCCACATCAGGAGTAAAATAATTGTTTATTACCCGGGCGTTGGTATAATCATCATCCAAAACAAGCAGAATATCGCGGCCGATGTTCATTCCCGTATGGCTTATGCCGTTAGCATCGGAAAGCAGGGCAACCAAAGTGGCGTTGCTGCCAATAAAATCGTTGTTTTCAAAGCCGGGCTTGTTCATATACAACGATATATCGGGTCCCTGGTCGTCAGTGGCGGCATCTTCGTCAATACCACCGACAATTAAATTTTCGTAGTAGCCTGAAGCATCGGCAAAACCAACGGTATCAACTGCATAGTAACTAATTCTGCCCTGTCCGTATTGAAAAGCTATTTCGGAGGGAACAACAAAAGTAAAGCTGAACTCTCCGTTTGAAACAGAACATTTTCCCGAATAGAGTATTTTATCGTATAAAGTAAAATTCTGTTTAAAACTTCTGGGATCGTTTGCCCTGGTTTCGTAAACCGATTGTTTATCAAAAACTTTCGGATAAAGAAAACCGTTAAAATCATCAACCGGTGTACCGTTTTGAGTAATTTCGCCTTTCACGGTAATAGTAGCCATGGCTTGCACCGTATCGGTAATTTTTCCGGTAACAGTCTGCAAGGATGTAGTAACAACTTTATATTTTGGGAAAGCGAGTTTTAACGCCGGATCGCCCAACAGGGCAAAATTTAAAAAGTTTGTATTTGAAGGCACTTTAGACATCCTCATCAAATCGCCGAGGCGGGGTAGTTCATTTCCTTCGGTATTTTTAAGATTGTAATAGATGCGGCTGTTCAGGGCGATATTGGCATGGGCATACGCCAGCCGCGTGGTAGTCATAAGCGCAATGCTTCCGCCGTTTTCATTTAAAAATACTTCTTCGCCCGCCGACAAAAACAACGGATCGTCAAAACGGCTAAACTCGCAGGTGTCGGTTATAAACAACGGCAACCTGTTGTAATTATTAAAGCTTCTGATGGAAGGCATATCCAAAATGTGTTCTTCCGACCATCCTGTAAGGCCGCCATGGCCCGTATAGTTCATGATTAAGGCACCGGCATCCACCTGCTCTTTAATAGCTTCATGGGCTTCGGGGTAACGATATCCTCCCGAAATTTTTTCACGGAAATAGGCATCGGCAAATATTTTATTAATATTCAACTGGGGAAAAGCCGTATCAACAATAGCAATAAGACTTTGTGCCTGATTAAGATGCAGATTCATATCCTGATCGTCGGCAACAAAACAGATGGTATTTCGCCAGTCGTGGCATACAGCTTCAGAAGCTTCGGTATAGTTTTTAATTTTGGCAAGGGCAATATCGGCCTGGCGCGTAGTGGTAACCGGCAGTCTTCCGATGCCCACATCCAGATTACCCACTGCGTTAAGCCCTTCATCATCATCCAGCAAACCGAAAAAATCGTCGGTAGCAAACGAGGTTGTATATTTTAACGACTCGGCCGACTCAAAAGTGGGAACCATATTGTTGTTTCCTTCCACCCTGTTTTTATAGTCGAACGAAGCATCGCCAAAAAACAAAAGATATCCGGGTTTATTACCAAATGAACCTCGTTTATACAGCATACGAACAAAGTCGCGCAGGGCACTAACATCCTGCATCCCCGATGAAAACTCATTGTAAACCTGTTCGGTGGTTACCACTTCCGTAACAAGATTATCGTTTTTACGGTGCAAATCGGCCAGCTCGTGTGCCTGCGGTAAAAATATGGAAGGAGTTATTATTACAAAGTTAAGGTTTCCAATTCCGTGCAAATTTTGATTGGGAATTTGCCTGATAACCGAAGGCGATAAAAACTGCGTGCCGTCGAAAGCAATAAAACGCTGGTTTACTTCACCCTGAACGTTAAAGCTGACATCGGTTCCCGAACGTTGCAAAGCCATGGCTTTGGGATTGGCAACATCGGTAATGTCCCAGATTTCGATATTTTGCGGTACACTGCTCACTTCAAACTTATAAACATTGGCTGCGTTCATGGAATAATGGTTGCCAAACAACATCTGCCCTTCCCTCCATTTAAGGGTACATTTTGCATTCAGCTCCAAATAGTCGAGCCAGCCAACTGCAGACAAATCATCGGTTTCTCTGATAACATCAACAGTAAGTTTTTCGTTGCTGTCAACAAAGTTTTTAATTTTGGTAACCTGCTTGGCATAATAACCCGAATTGGGGCCTACATAATTAATGCGCGACGAATCGATAACCTGCCGGCCGTTTACTTTTACACTAAAGTAGGTAAATTTAACCCCCCGTGCCACGGCATGCAGTTTTACCGAAACCGATTGAGAAACAATACGGTTGGGAAAGTCAAAAACAAATTGCCGGCTGTTGGTATCAACTGCAAATCGTTCACCCACCCACAGCTTTCCCGATTTGGCTACATTTTCCAGGTCGTTGTCAACGGCAGCAAAATCATCAAAAGTGGTAAATGTTTCAAGGGGTTGCCCCGAAGGAGGTGTTATTTCGGAAATCCTTCTGCCGGGGGTATCACCAACGGTTAAAAAGTAAAAGGTTGTATCGGAATAGATATTGTTTTTGTGTTCATAATTTCCCGAAAAAGGATTGTAATACCATATTACAGGGCCTTGTGCGGCAAATAAAACGTAGTCAGCGGCATCAAAAACGCCATCCTCCTCACCTTTTACCTCAATGGCGTCTTCCGTTAAGTCGTCGGCTCTTGTAACATCGTTTGCTTCGGAAAGCATTCCGTTATATTGTCCGAATAGTTTAATATTTTTCGGGTTGATGTTGTTTACATCAATACCCAGATTTTGCAAATCGGAATAGGAAAGTTTATAAACCCCCGACTGCATAACACCTATTTTATACCAGGTTCCGGTATTCAACACCGACTCGCCGGCATACCGGTGAAGTGTTGTTTTTTCCGATTTGGGAGCATCGGCAGAAACAAATGAAGTAACAAGATTAAACTTTTTAAGTCTGATGATTTTATGCTCTTTTTTGGCAAGCGGCAGCAGATAAAGATGTGCAGCACCCTTGTAATACCGTATTTTTATTTGAAAATCACCGGTCAGGAGATCTTCGTCGGAATAGTGTTGTGATGGAAACAGCAGCGTATCAGCCTCAATCACATTAACAGTAACGGATATTTTTTGCGAAGGCGATACCGCCAGAGTGGTTTGGTAACAGGGAAGTGTAGCAAAATCGCTATAGCTGACAGAACCTGCAAACACCGGATACACCACTTTATAATCCCGTGCTGTTTCTGTTTCATCGTTTAACCAGTTAATTGAAACATACTGCATTTGCTGCGCCCAAATTATCAGGGGAGCAAAAAAGAAGAACACCAAAAACAGCCGTAGTTTCATATATTTTATTTTAGCAAACGATTATTTTATTTAATAAGAATAAGTTTAGAGCGCTTTACACCGACTTTTCCATCGCTGTTAACCACTTTCAGGTTGCAAATATACAAACCCTTCGATAACTTTTCACCACCATCGGAATCACCTTTCCAAACCAACTGCGACGACACATATCCCGTAGAGGAGAGGTTTCGCTTTATGGTTTTTACCAACCTGCCGTCAGCAGCATAAATATAGAGTGTAACTTCCAATGGCTGCCCGGCCTGATTGTGCGAAAACACAAAAGTTGTTTGGTCGTAAAACGGATTAGGATAGCTATACAGCGATGCGATATCAACCTCCGAACCCGTAACCACCTTAAAATCGATGGTTGCTTCCGACGAGTTATTATAAATATCCCATACTTTAAGGGTTAGTGTGTGCCATCCTTCTGACAGGTTTCGCAAAGGATACGAAATAACACCTTTATTATAGCGGTTCACCTCGGAACTGTAGAAATCGTTGAGAATGTATTTGTTATCCGATTGATTATCGATGGTGGCAACAATATCGTGGCCTATCCCGTTTCCGGTAGTGTTAATTCCGCTTTCATCTTCAACATAAGCTGTCAGCACCGGATCTTCGTTGGTAATACCGCCTGCTTTAAAAAGGGTGTCGTTCATAAAAAGTGCTATTTCAGGGCCTTCGGTATCGCCCGAAGCATCATTATTAAATCCGCCGATTACAATATTTTTGTAGTAGCCGACGCCATCCTGATTGTCGGAATTAAAATAGTAGCTTATCCGGCCTTTGCCATAATTGTAGCCTATATCTTTTGGAACCATAAAATCGAAGCTGAACAATCCGTTATGAATACCGGCACTTCCGCTAAAGATAATACTTCGCCACATATAAAAGGCTTCAGGCTGGCTTTCGCTATCGGTTCCCAGTGTCATTATTTTACTCTTTTTATCGTAAACGGTAGGATAGATGGTTCCGTTAAAACCGGTAACAGGATTGTTATTTTCGTCAACAATAGTTCCTTCCACCAAAACATGCTGTAAGGCGTTTAGCGTATCGTACTCGTTATCAACAACCACATGCTGATTTATTTTTAATGTATTTGCTTCAAAATCGGGATAGGCAAGCTTTTGTGCAGGATCACCTATTAAAATAAATTTCCGGTCGTTATCGCCTCCCACCACTTTTGAATTCATAATTACATCGCCGAAAGCAGGAAATTCACCCTCTTTTTTAGTAAAGAGGTTATTTTGATAAATGGCCATGTTAAGAGCCAGATTAGCACTGGCATAGGTAGCACGCGAAGTTGAAAAAAGAGCAATACCGCCTCCGTTGGGATTTAAAAAAACCTGTTCACCTGCCGACACACGGGCAGGGTCGTCGTAACGGCTAAACTCGCAGGTGGCGGTAATAAACGTTGTTAATTTATCCATGTTTGTCCACGAGTTAATGTCAGCAAGTTCCAAAAAGCGTTCATGTCCAAGGCCAATTTCGCCCCCGTGTCCCGAATAGTTAAAAATCAATGTTCCTTTATCCATGCTGTTGTTAATAGCCTGATTTACCTGTGGGGCACGCTGTCCGCTGGGCGTTGAAATCTGCGGATAGGCATCTACATAAATTTTATTGATATTTATAACAGGGTAGGTGTTTTGCAGATAACCGGCCAGGGTTTCGGCATCGTGCATGTGTCCGTTGTAATCTTCATCATCAGCCAAAAAGGTAATGGTATTTCGCCACGAGCCAAATGTTTCGGCAGTTTTGGTGTCGTAATGTATTACCTTGTCAACTGCCATTTTAGCCTCTTCGTTATTGTCCACCGGAAAGCGGCCTATACCGATATCCACCTTGTCGTTTCCTCCCGTTCCTTCACCATCGTCAAGACAGCCGAAATAATCGTCGGTAGCCACCGAATTAATAATATTCAACGATTCCCACGATTCCCAACAGGGTACAAAATTGGTGTTGTCATTTATTCTGTTTTTATAATCGAAAGAGGCATCGCCAAACAGCAACAAATATTTTATCTTTTTTCCCGGATCACTTTCGTCGTAAAGACTTTTTACGAAATCGCGGATAGCGGAAATATCTTGCGCTCCCGATGAAAACTCGTTATAAATCTGATAGGTTGTTACCACAGCACAAACCATGTTGTCGGTATTTGTATGATATTGTGCCAATCTGTTTGCCTGATCCAAAAAATCGGGATGAGTAACAATTAAAAAGTCGATGTTTCGGATCGAATGCAGGTTTTGATTGGCTACCTCTTCTACAAATTCAACACTCTTAAATTCGCTGCCGTTAAAAGCAATAAACCTTTTAACCGGTTCAACCGTTGTTTTAAAGGTATAAACTCCGCCCGAATAGGATGTTTTTACAATTTTGGCATCCACGGGATCGGTAACATCCCATACGGTAATATTGTTTTCTCCCTGCAACCGGTATCCGGCAACAGTACCACCGGTAAAAATATTACGAAACTGCATTTGATTGCCACTCATAATTAAATTCCGGTGGACATTAAATTCCAGGTAATCCAGATAACCTGTTGAGCTGTTGGAAGTACGCTGATACTTAACCTCAATATTCAGGTTGTCATCTTTTGCCAAAAACGATTTACTGCCTGTTCCCTGCCTGCCGAAACTATATCCGGTTGACGGGGTTGCCGAGACAGGAATTGATGAAATAAGCACATTATTATCGTAAACTTTAAACGTAGTTGACGTAGGCGAAAAAGCTGCAAAACTTCCTCTGAAATAGGCCTGTTCCGAAGCGATAAGGTTTGGAAAGTTAAACTGAAACGTTTGGTCGGTGTTAAAATCAAACACCTCACCTACCCACAAACGGCCTGTGGAAGCAATATTTTTTTCATCCAATTCGTGAACCGCATAATCGATAAAACTGTTTACCGTAACATCGGCATCGGCGGCAGGCGGATCAACTTCTTCTATTCGTTTTGCCGGCCGGTTTAGGGCGGTGATAAAGTAATAGGCATAATCGTCGTAAATATTATCCTGATGCCTGAAAGTATTGGTAATTTTGTCCCAAACCCACTTTACCGGGCCCTGTGCATAAAACAAAATATAATCGCCTTCATTAAATTTGTTGTCATCTTCGCCCGCAACCTGTATAGGGTTTTCAACAAGGTCGTCATGGCGGAACAAATCATTCTGCTCGGGAAGCAAACCACCTCCGTTTCCAAAAACGGCAATATTTTTCGGGTTTACCGAAACATCGAACCCCATTTGGCTTAACTCGCTGTATGTAATCTTATAAATACCACTCTCCGAAACTCTTACCTTAATCCAGTTTCCGGATGCCAAAACAGAATTGGAAGCATAACTGCGTCTGTTCAACTCTGTTTCAACAACATCTTCAACCGTAATTACAAGGTTAAACGCTATCAGTTTCTCGTATTTCTGTAAAACAGGGTTATATCGTACCGGAACAACTTTAACAACAGCAAAGGTTTGCTCGCGAGAAGTACTTTTAGCTACCTCAACTTTAAAAGCGGTATCTGTTTTGGTATTCGATAACAAGGCGGTTTCTTCATCTGTAAGGTTACCGGTTTTTTCAACCTGTAAAGTAACTGACAACGAAACCTGCGCAGCATGAATGGGATATTGTTTTTGGAAATAGGGAACAGGATTCTGGTTGTGGTATAAAGCATTGGAAAACCGCATTCTGCTAAACGAATAATTTTCGTCAACTGCAATATGCTGGATGGGCTCCCACTGCAAATCTTCGCTAAAACGATAGTTAATATCCTGAGAAAACAGATTAAAAGGTGCAATAACAACAAAAAGTATGATAAAAAACAGTCCTCTGTGCAACATATTTATGAATTTAATGGTCAAATGAAACGACACAAACAATAAAACCAAAAATGAATAGTTTTATTATCAACGCAAATAAGACCGATTTATTATTGTCATAGTTGTTTGTGGAGTAAGTAAAAATCCTATTTTTGTGCAGACTTTTAAGGAAAAAGGTTGTATAATTGTAGGCTAAAAACCGGAAACCAAATTTTAAAGTATTAATGTATAAATATTTACGTTTTATTTCCATTTTTACATTTGTTTTTGTTTTATGGGGTACAGGCAAGGCACAAGACGCGGAGTTTTCGCAGTTTTATGCCAATCCGCTCTACCTCAACCCTGCTTTGGCCGGTGCTACCGAATGTGGCAGATTAAACTTAAACTATCGTAATCAGTGGCCTTCGCTTGGCAATGCATTTGTAACGTACAGTGTTAGTTACGACCAAAATATTCCTTCGATTAACAGTGGATTCGGAGTTGTGTTGATGAGTGACCGGCAGGGCGACGGTGCTTTAACACGCAGCAATGCCTCCCTGTTTTATTCTTATAAATTAAAAGTCAGCGACCCCATCGTCATCAGTTTTGGTGTGGAAGGTTCATTTTATC
This sequence comes from uncultured Lentimicrobiaceae bacterium, assembly GCA_964455635.1. Classification (GTDB taxonomy): domain Bacteria; phylum Bacteroidota; class Bacteroidia; order Bacteroidales; family F082; genus B16-G9. The sequence continues at coordinate 9,874 of CAYVWX010000023.1, forward strand.
AGGAACACATTCAGTGGGAAAAATTAATTTTTTCCAGCGACATTGACCCTACCACAGGAAATACAAATCCCGTTTCACAGGAAACACCTCCATCAAAAACATCCATAACCACTCCCGATTTTTCAGCAGGGTTGGTTATGAACTATTTCGATGAGTGGTTTGCAGGTGTTGCCGTTGGCCATTTAACACAACCCGACCTTTCGTTTTACGACAATACAACCAGCAAGATGCCCATGAAATTTACCGTCCATGGCGGGGTAAATGTTAACCTGTCGAGTGGAATGTTAGGTAATTTTCGGCAAGATGACTATTTATTGCAGGTAAATTTACTTTATTTGCAGCAGGAAAAATTTAACCAGCTCAATGCAGGTATGTACTTAAACAAATATCCTTTTGTTATAGGTGCATGGTTCAGGCATAATTTCACCAATCCTGATGCTGCCATTGTTTTGGTTGGCTTAACCTGGAACCATATGCGATTTGGATACAGTTACGATTTTACGGTATCAAAAATCGGCGGAAGCTCAGGTGGAGCCCATGAAGTAACCTTTTCGTGGGATTTTTGTATATATAAAGGTCAAAAAAGAAGAACTATCAGGGCAATAAAAGCGCCCATGTTTTAGTTATTAAAAATTAGAAAAACAATTAAATTGGTTTAAGATGTCAGATATCAAAAAACTATTGCTATTATTAGTTGGATTTGCAGGAATTGCATTTTTAATGTCATCGTGTAAAAGCAAGGAACGGTCGCGCACTACAGGCATGGAGTACAACAACCCTCAAAACGGTGGTTTTGAGGTTCCAAAAGCCAAACCACAAATTACAGGCCCCGGGCTTCAGTTAATTGAAGGCGGTACCTTTGTTATGGGAGCTACCGAAGAAAATCCTTTTTACGAGCACAACAACATGCCTCGCAGGGTTACCGTAGGCAGTTTTTACATTGATGAAGCAGAGGTAAGTAACCTTGACTATCAGGAATATATTTACTGGCTTAACCGTGTTTACGGCGAAAATTACCCATCGGTAGTTCACAACGCACTGCCCGATACGCTGGTATGGTTAGATAAGCTTTCGTATAACGAACCACTGGTAGAAACCTATTTCCGCCATCCTTCTTACAGAGATTATCCTGTAGTTGGTGTTAACTGGATTCAGGCTAACGATTATGCCAAATGGAGATCGGACCGTGTAAATGAGCAACTGTTGATTGATGCCGGCATTCTCGATTACGATCCCGACCAAAAAGATGACAACAACTTTAATACAGAAGCTTATTTGGCTGGCCAATACGAAGGCCTTGTTAAAGAAGGTAAAGAAGATTTAAGTCAGGATGGCACCGGAACACGGCAGGTACGCTTTGAAGACGGCATATTGCTTCCCGATTACCGCCTCCCCACCGAAGCAGAGTGGGAATATGCAGCCTACGGCCTTATAGGCAACACCCTGTACAACCGTGTTGTTGAAAGAAAAACCTATCCCTGGAACGGGGAAGCTGTTCGTACCGACGAAACAAAGTATTATGGCAGTTTTGTGGCAAACTTTAAAAGAGGTAATGGCGACTACATGGGTGTAGCCGGCGACCTTAACGATGCCGCCGCCTTACCGGCTCCAGTGCTTTCGTACTGGCCAAACGACTACGGTTTATATAACATGGCAGGCAATGTAAGCGAATGGACCATGGATGTTTATCGCCCGCTGTCGCATCAGGATGTTTCCGACTTTAACCCCTTTAGAGGAAATGTTGTTAAAGTTATTAAAACCGATATGGATGGTAATGTTGCCCCCAAAGACTCGCTGGGCCGTATTGAATATGTTGAAATTGACGAATCAAAGATTGCCAACAGAGAAAACTTTAGAAAAGCCAACAACATCAACTACAAAGATGGTGATTATCAATCGAGTATTGAAGTTGGCTCCGACTGGACTGCCGGACCGGATAATGAAAACACTACGGCAAATATGTACGATTATGGTAAAACCAGCTTAATAACCGATAAATCAAGGGTTATAAAAGGTGGTTCGTGGAAAGACGGTGTTTATTATCTCAGCCCCGGAGTACGCCGCTTTATGGACGAAGACAAAGCTTCGGCTACCGTTGGTTTCCGCTGCGCCATGAATAGGGTTGGAAGCCCTGCCGGAAACGGAAAATAATAAAATATTTAACTATCTTTACCCCGGATTGCATCAGCTCTTCGGGGTTTTTTTATGGATAACATTAAAAAATTATATCACCTGTTCAGCCACTCTTCAGGAGTCTCTACCGACTCACGAGAAGAAGTGGAAAATACGCTCTTTTTTGCCCTGTCGGGCGAAAATTTTAACGGCAACAGGTTTGCCGAAACAGCTTTAAACAAAGGTGCAAAATATGCCGTTATCGACGATGCCGCCTATAAAAAAAACGAACGCTGTTTTTTGGTAAATAATACGCTTGAAACATTGCAGCAGCTTGCTCTTTTCCATCGAAAACAATTTAACATTCCCGTTATCGGCATCACAGGTACCAACGGAAAAACCACCACCAAAGAGCTTACCGCGGCCGTTTTGCAAACAACTTACGCCACAGTGGCTACCCGGGGCAATTTTAACAATCACATTGGGGTTCCCCTCACCCTTTTACGCATTAACCGCCAAACGGAAACAGCCATTATCGAAATGGGAGCCAACCACCCCAATGAAATAGAATTTTTATGCTCGCTGGCACTTCCTACACACGGAATTGTAACCAACATAGGAATAGCACATCTGGAGGGATTCGGTACTTTTGAAGGAGTAAAAAAGACTAAAAAAGCGTTGTACGATTTTTTGGAAAAACAGGGTGGAACCGCATTTGTAAACAACGACGACCCACTTTTGTTGAATCTTACCGAAAATATAAATCGTTTTACTTACGGAACCTCCCCAAACAGCGATGTTACAGGTAAAATAATAAGCCGGAAACCCTATTTACAATTAAATTTAGAGATAGATAAAACAAGCCTGCCGGTATCAGGCAAGCTGTATGGCAGCTATAACTTTGCCAATATGATGGCCGCTGCAGCCGTGGGTTGCTATTTTAAGGTTCCGGCCACATCCATTGTCGAAGCCCTTCAAAATTATGTGCCTGCCAACAACAGATCGCAGCAAATAAAGACTGCCGGCAACGCCATTATTTTAGATGCATACAATGCCAATCCCGTAAGCATGTCAACCGCCATAAACAGCTTTTTGGAGGCCGGTTTTAAAAATGAGTGTCTGATTCTTGGCGACATGTTCGAATTGGGACCGACAAGCCCTGAAGAGCACCAAAAAATTGTTGATTTATTAATACAAAATCAATTTCGCCGTGTTTATCTTATTGGCGAGGAATTTCACAACACAACAAATCCTTTCACAACCTTTGCCACTACCGGCGATGCCCATAACTTTTTTAAAGCAAACCCCATTACAAATAAAAACATTCTCCTCAAAGGATCACGCGGCATGCATCTTGAAACTCTTTTAGAAGTGTTATGACCGTCTGGAAAACCATAGGATTGATGTCGGGAAGCTCACTGGACGGATTAGACATAGCTTATGCCGAGTTTTGGAAAGAGCAAAACCGTTGGCAATATCGCCTTATTACCGGCGAAACCATTGAATACAGTGATAAATGGCTCCGAATACTTAAAAACATACGCCAAAACAACAGCGATAAACTGCAAAAGCTTCACAAAGAGTTCGGTACCCTAATGGGTGAATATGTCAACCTTTTTATCCAAAAACATCATTTAAAGCCTGATTTAATAGCTTCGCACGGGCATACGGTTTTTCACAATCCGGCCAAAGGATATACCTTTCAGTTGGGTGACGGACAAATGCTGGCAAGGGTTACCGGCTGCACCACAATAACCGATTTCAGAGCAATGGATATCGCCATGGGCGGACAGGGAGCACCTTTGGTTCCCATTGGCGATGAGCTGCTTTTTAATGAGTACAGTGCCTGCATCAATCTGGGAGGAATTGCCAACATATCATTTAACAACAAACTGAAAAGAGTTGCATTCGACATATGTCCCGCCAATCAGCTGCTCAATTTTTTGGCTGCTCAAAAAGGTTTGCCTTTCGACAGGGATGGAATTTTAGCCTCACAAGGTGGTTTTTTGGATATATTGTACCAAAAGTTATCACAAGAGCCTTATTACTTTAAACCATTTCCAAAATCGTTGAGCAACGAATATGTTGCCGGTCAATTTATCCCCCTGTTAGAAACGGCTGAAGGCAGCCCTGAGGACAAGCTATACACAACAACCATTCATATTGCCGAACAGCTGCACAAAGCAACCATGCTGTTACAAGAAAGAGCTGATATTTACGGCGCACCTGTATTGCACAGGAACATCAGAAAAAACAAAGGAAATATTCTTCTTACGGGGGGCGGAGCACGAAACAACTTTCTGGTTTCGGAATTTAAAAACCTTACCCCTTACGAGGTTACGGTTCCGCCGGCGCTACTGGTTGATTACAAAGAAGCTTTAATATTCGCTTTTATGGGTGTGCTTAAACTCAACAATCAAATTAACTGTCTTGCATCGGCAACAGGAGCCCGCAAAAACAGCATTTGCGGTGTTATTTTTGAGCAGTAGCGGCAGCTCCTTTTAAAACAAATTTATCGTAAAGCACCAACCCAATTATGGTTGCCACGCCAATGGCTGAAAATAGAATCCAAATTTTTTCGGGGTGATAATTTGTCCACAAATAGCTTCTCAGCTGATCCGAATTCATTCCCATCAGCTGTTCTGCCCGGTGCATGTAATCGTTCTGAGTAAACTTATCGGAGATTTCGGGTATCGAAAGCCCTCTCACTTCCACTTCGCGTTTTAGCAGGGTAATCTTGTCGGACCATGCCTGATAAACATCTCCCGAAAGAAAACCGGTAAAATAGTTTCCCACTGCAACCGGCAAAAACGAGGTTCCCATATACAAAGCCTCCTTGTTACGAGGAGCAATTTTGCCGATGTATTCGGTAAATTTGGGTGAAGAAGCCATTTCGCCAATGGCAAAAATAAAAATACCCACCACCACAAACCATCCGTTATGCTGACTAAAAGCAATGCCAATACCAATGGCGTTAACCAAAATTCCCGTTATAATACCGTTGATGGGGCGAAGCTTCATAACCAGTGCGGAAATTAAAATTTGAAACAGTATAATTGAACCTGCATCCAGCGTTACCATCATTTCGGGAGCAATGGTTTGTTCAGGGGTACCAACTGCCGCAGCCAGGGCCGGAGACAACGCTGCCAGGCTATTGTAAATCACGCTGGTATCAACCCATTGATCGATGAAATTGGGGAGGGTGTAAAAAAGCTGATTAAACATGGTCCAAAAGCCGACCATGATAATCAAAAATAATAGTAACCGCTTATCTTTCAATGCCGTCCAAATGTTAATAAACGATTTTTTTATTGATACCCATAAAGCATCGGTAGTTTTTTCGCGATAGGGTTCCTTATAAAAAAAGATAACCAAAATAAGGTTAACAAGAATAGCGGATGCCGCCATAAAAAAAACAATTTTCCACCCGTACGCATTTCGTAACTTGGAAGAAAAAACAGGCCCGATAAAGCCACCAATGTTTACAATCATGTAAAACAGGCCAAAGCCGATGGAGGAAGTTTCGTCGTTGGTAGTTTTGGCAATGGTTGCCGACACGATGGGTTTAAAAAGTGCAGCACCCAGTGCCACAAGCAGGAATGCTGCATATACGGCAAAATAGCTTGTTACGTATCCCATAAACAAATACGACGATGACAAAATAATAAAGGCAATAATCAATACCTTTTTATATCCCACCTTATCAGCAATAGCTCCTGTAACCAATGGCAATAAATACAAAATAAAAGTAACCGTACCCATTATGGAACCTTTTTGTATCTGGGTAAAGCCCAAGGCACCTTCGTCGGTTGATTTGGTTAAATACAGAGCCAAAACGGCAAACAGCCCGTACCACGCCCATCTCTCAAATAATTCTAATGTGTTTGCCACCCAAAAGGTTTTTGGAAACGACTTAAAAACTTTACCAATTTTACTCATAATAAGTCCTGTTTTATTTATTTATCTCTTAAATCGGAAGCGCAAATATATAAATAATGTTGCAGCTTCAAACCCGTTGAGCTCATTCGGGTTATTGCTTTAACCTGTTGAAGGTTTGAAAAAGCACCTCCGGCTTTTTTACGAGCATCAAAAATTTGTTTGGTAAGCTTATAATTACAATAAGGGTGGCGCAAAAGTTGTTTAAACCCTGTTTGATTTATACATATTTTTTTTATTTGAGTAGTATCAACAACAAGATAGTTTACTATTTTCAGGTAATATTTTTTTTGCAATCCGTAAACTTCGAGCAACTGGGTTTTGCTGTAAAATCCTCCCAACTTTTTACGATAAGCCACCACCCTTCTTCCCAACCAAAAAGGAAAACCAAGATTGTTTTTCAGCAGATTGGTATCGGCTCTGTTAAGGTCGGTAACAACAAATTTTGTTTTGTTTTTTTTACGATAGTCGATTATTTCATCCCCTTTAACAGAAAAAACCGGTTTAATAACAATATAGGGCTTTAGCAGGTTATACTCGGCCTCCGAAATGGAATAAAGTTTTTTTAAATCATCTTTTGTGTAAAATTTGCCTCCTTTGGCTTCATAGTTTTTAATAACATCGATCTGCCGGTTTGTTAAGCCGAGTTTTAGCCACGTTTCACGCGGTAACTTGTTCGGGTCGAAAGCAAAAGGGTGCAACCGCTCTTTGGCCAGTGCTTCGGATAACTGCCCTGAGCTTTGTATTTTTTCAACATTCAGCGAGTCGGCAATATGCTGCTGTTGCGTTTTAAACTGACGAATTGCGGCTATAATTTTAGGGTTATCGTAAACCTTGTCAGGTATTAGAAGCGGCATGGTAAAATAAACAAGAATAAAAAACAAAATCAACGAGATAAGCACAATAATACCATACTGCTCAGCTTTGCTAAGGCTAAAAAAGTCGCGGGTAAATTTTTTTATTTTGCTTAATAACGAGCCGGATTTCATTGTGCCATAAAGTTACAAAAAAAACTGTTTTTCTTATACTTCACACGATTTATTTTCGTTTTTTTACAAAACGATTCACTCACACAAAAAATAATGGGTTCATTTAAAATTAAAGGCGGAAAGGCACTAAAAGGGGCCATAGTTCCGCAAGGAGCAAAAAACGAAGCATTACAGGTTATTTGTGCCGTACTGCTCACCCGCGAAGCAGTAACCATTGGCAACATTCCCGACATTAGAGATGTGAACAAATTGATTGACCTGCTTAAGGGACTGGGTGTTAAGATTACAAAAACATCGGTTTCGGAATACCGGTTTCAGGCTGACGAAATAAATTTAGACTACCTTCATTCGGACGAGTTTTACAAACGCGGAACACAAATCAGAGGTAGTATAATGATTTTAGGCCCCCTGTTGGCCAGGTTTGGAAAAGGAATTATACCACAGCCGGGAGGTGATAAAATAGGAAGGCGCAGGCTCGACACGCACTTTAACGGATTAAAAAAACTGGGTGTCGATTTTGAATACGATGAAAACAAGCAACTTTACAGAGTTACGGCAAAAAAGCTGACAGGCTCGTACATGCTGCTTGACGAAGCCTCGGTAACCGGAACTGCCAATATTTTAATGGCTGCCGTAATGGCTGAAGGAGAGACTACCATTTTTAATGCTGCCTGCGAGCCTTACCTGATACAGCTGAGCAAAATGCTAAACAATATGGGTGCCCGCATTTCGGGAATAGGTTCTAACCGCCTTGTTGTTAACGGTGTTGAAACGCTGCACGGCACCACGCACACATTGCTGGCCGACATGATAGAAGTAGGCTCGTTTATAGGCCTGGCAGCCATGACGGCATCGGAGCTAACCATTAAAAATGTCAGGCTTTCCGATTTGGGAATTATTCCGGATGTTTTTGAAAAAATCGGGGTGAAAGTATTTCAACAAAATGAGGATATCTTTATTCCCAAATACAAACATTATTCAATTCAAACTTTTATCGACGGTTCGATTATGAACATTGCCGATGCCCCCTGGCCGGGATTTACACCCGACCTTATCAGTATAATATTGGTGGTAGCCACGCAGGCGCAAGGCAGTGTGTTAATTCATCAAAAAATGTTTGAAAGCCGTTTGTTTTTTGTAGATAAGTTAATTGATATGGGTGCACGAATTATACTGTGCGACCCGCATCGAGCCACCGTGATAGGTCTTGACAGAAACCCTGCTTTAAGAGGTATTAAAATGACATCGCCGGATATCAGGGCGGGAGTGGCATTGCTTATTGCAGCACTGTCGGCAAAAGGCGACAGCATTATCGACAACATTGAGCAAATCGACCGCGGTTATCAAAATATCGACAAGCGATTGCGTGCATTAGGTGCTGATATTGAAAGGGTAAACAATTAATAATTGAACGACCTGACTGCGTGAGGGATTGCAGTGGCACCCCACAGCACCCCTGAATTTATGAAGGGGTGCGAGGAGTATAACGGAAAGCCCGACCCGACGTAAGGAGGGACACGCCCAAACAAATAAAATTAAAATTATATTGCCTATCAGTCGTATTAAACCTGTCATTTTGGCTGCAAAATTAATTGGCAAAAATTTTGCTTAGCTTGGGCAACCTGTAAAGGTTATCGACCAAAAATATAAGGAGGATAAACAGTTATGAAAGAGAATAAAAATAAAGAACAAAATCAGGAAATAGAGGACGTTCAGTTTGAGGATCAGAACGTTGAAGATAGAAAAGGAAAGGGTAAAGGCCGCAAAAAAAAGGCCGGCAAGGAGGACAAACTTTTAAAAGAAAAAGAGGAACTACAGCAAAAATACGACGATTTAAACGACCGTTTTTTAAGGCTTTATTCGGAGTTTGACAATTTCAGAAAACGAACTGCCAAAGAAAAACTGGAGTTGATTAAGTCGGCGTCGCAGGATTTAATTGTTGATTTATTGCCCGTTTTAGACGATTTTGAAAGGGGGCTTAAAGCGTTTGAAGAGCACAATGCCGACCCGGAACTGATTAAAGGTGTTGAACTTATTTACACAAAATTTTACAACATTTTAAAGCAGAGAGGGCTAAAGCCCATGGAGTCGATGGGTAAAGAGTTTAATACCGACTGGCACGAAGCTTTAACAAACATACCGGCTCCTTCGGAAGATATGAAAGGTAAAGTGGTTGATGTAATTCAAACGGGATACCTGCTGAACGACAAAGTGATACGGTATGCAAAAGTAGTTGTTGGCAGTTAAAACCGGCCTTTAAAAGCCAAAAAGATTAAGTCGTTTCGGAAATTACCTTTCCGGAATGACTTATTGTTGTTGATAAGAATTAATATTGATTAAAACACCATGAGCAAAAGAGATTATTACGAGGTACTTGGGGTTACTAAAACAGCCACGGAAATTGAAATAAAAAAGGCTTATCGTAAGATGGCCTTAAAATATCACCCCGACAAAAACCCTGACAACAAAGAGGCTGAGGAAAGATTTAAAGAAGCAGCCGAGGCCTATGAGGTACTGAGCAATGCTGACAAACGGCAGCGATACGACCAATTTGGCCATGCCGGCGTAGGCAGTGCTGCAGGAGGCGGCTTTGGCGGCGGAGGCATGTCGATGGATGATATTTTCAGCCACTTTGGCGATATTTTCGGCGGCGCTTTCGGGGGCGGCTTTGGGGGTGGCGGAAGCCGGCACAGGGTTAACCGCGGTTCGAACCTGAGAGTTAAAGTAAAGCTTACGCTTGCAGAGATGGCTCATGGTGTTGAAAAAAAGATTAAGCTAAATAAATTGAGATTTAATATTAATCAATTTATAAAAGAT
>CAYVWX010000024.1:0-19576 GCA_964455635.1 uncultured Lentimicrobiaceae bacterium
TGTGCACAAACAATTTCGCCATCGGCACCGTAAGGAGCATACGAAGGCCATCCGCTACGTTCGTCTTCAATGCGGGCACTTGGGTCGGGGCCCCAGCTTGAACCGTCAAAATAGTTGTAACCGGTTCCTCGTTCGGGAAAGTTTGGAACTCCTGTTTCGGCACCTCTTGTCCAGGTTGCGCCAATGGTTCCGTCGGCATGAACCCAAATACGCTGGGCCATGGTTGAATTCGATTGTAAATCGTACCAGGTAGTACCAATTACATTGTCAACGCCTCTTTGGGTGTTAACATAAACATTTCCGGCCTGCAGATAAGGTTTGGGGTCAACCTGAACTGTTTTTGCTTTTTTAACAGTGTTAGCAAGCGCTGATTGTTTTACTACTGAAACCTGCGCCATGGCAGCAACGCCAACGCTCAAGGCCAATACAAAAAGTAATAATTTTCTCATAATTTAAAAGATTTGTTTAAAAAAAATTTGCAAACTTCAATCCGCAAATATAAGGTGATTTCGCTAAAAAAGCAAAATATAATTTTTGGATTGTTATTGTAAAAATGTTTTATGGTGTAAAATTAAAAGACGTAATTATTTAACAAACCGTTGCACGGAATAGCATAAAGAAAATTATAAACATTTCTTATCGGGTTATAACAATCCAAAAGCATCTATATATCAATACTATATAATAAGAGGCCTTTTTACACCCATTTAACATCGCATCGCAACGAATGAATGAAAAAAAGCTTTTTTACTTTTAATAATTTCTGTTTTTTTTCTAACTTCGCCAAAGCGTAATAAATATTTTAACCCCTCAATAAAACAAACACCATGAAAGAGAAAAAATTTGCTGTTGTATTATCAGGATGCGGTGTTTTCGACGGAGCCGAAATACACGAAGCAACCATGACGATGTTGGCCATTAAAGAAGAAGGCGCCGGTTACCAGTGTTTTGCACCTGACATTCCGCAATATCATGTAATAAATCACCTTACAGGCGAAACAATGAATGAAAGCCGTAATGTTTTAATTGAATCGGCTCGAATAGCCCGTGGCGATATTAAACCGCTGTCGGAGTATAAAGCTTCCGAATACGACGCACTGATTTTTCCGGGTGGATTTGGCGCTGCTAAAAATCTATCTACCGTGGCTTTCGACGGCGCTGATGCCAAAGTCAACTCCGAAGTGGAAGACGCCATTAAAAGCACCCTTGCCCTCCATAAGCCCATTGGTGCCCTCTGTATTTCGCCGGCAGTGGTAGCCAAAGTTATTGAAGGTGTAGAGGTAACCATCGGCAACGACCCCGGTACCGCCGAAGCCATTGAAAAAATGGGAAGCAAACATGTGGTATCTACCCACGGCATGGTGGTTCACGACCATAAATATAACGTTTTTACCACACCCTGCTATATGCTCGACGCCACCATACTCGATATAAAAGAAGATGCTACCGTGGTGGTACGTGAGATGATGAAGTCGCTGACCAAATAAATGATAAAGCCACGCTAAAAAGCAGCTATTCCGGTAACATCCATACCTGTTATTAACAGATGAATATCGTGTGTTCCCTCGTAAGTTATAACCGATTCGAGGTTCATCATGTGGCGCATAATGGGAAAATCGCCCGAAATACCCATCGCCCCCAGAATCTGTCTGCTGTCGCGGGCAATTTTTAAGGCCATTTCAACATTGTTCCGTTTAACCATGGATATTTGAGCCGGTGTATCGCGGCCGTCGTTTCTTAAAGTACCTGCCCGCCAGGCCAGCAACTGCATTTTTGTTATCTCGGTTACCATTTCGGCCAGTTTTTTTTGCTGTAGCTGAAACGAAGCAATGGGCCTTCCAAACTGTTTTCGCTCCAACGAATATTTTAAAGCGGTGTCGTAACAATCCATGGCAGCACCCATAACACCCCAGGCAATGCCGTAACGCGCCGAATTTAAACACATCAACGGGCCTTTTAGCCCTTTCACTCCCGGCAGCAGGTTCTCTTTGGGAACTTTAACATTGTCGAAAACCAGTTCGCCGGTAGCCGAGGCACGCAACGACCATTTTTTCAATGTTTCGGGGGTAGTAAATCCTTCCATGCCGCGCTCAACTATCAGCCCTCTAACCTTTCCCGTTTCGTCTTTAGCCCAAACAACGGCAACATCACAAATGGGAGCATTGGTAATCCACATTTTAGAACCGTTTAGCAAAAAGTAGTCGCCTTTGTCTTCAAAACGGGAAAGCATACTTCCCGGATCGGAGCCGTGATTCGGCTCGGTAAGGCCGAAAGCCCCAACCCATTCGCCCGCAGCAAGTTTGGGGAGATACTTCATACGTTGTTCTTCGCTGCCAAAAGCATATATAGGATACATCACCAACGAAGTTTGCACCGATGCTGCCGAACGAATGGCCGAATCGCCGCGTTCCAGCTCCGTCATAATAACCCCGTATGCTATCTGATCCATACCGGCACCTCCGTATTTTTCAGGAATATAAGGGCCAAAGGCACCAATTTCACCCATTTCGCTAATAAGATGTCGCGGAAACGCATGTCGCCGGGCATAATCATCAATTATGGGTATTACCGAACGGTTAACCCAGTCGCGAACAGCGCTGCGTACTATTTTATGCTCATCGGTTAATAACTCATCAACCAAATAATAATCAGAAGGATTGTACATTTTTTACTTTGTTTTAAATAATACGGTAAAAATAGGCAACATTTTAAAAGAGAGGAGCAAATAGCTGAAAAGTATCCCTGCAAAAATTACTGTTAACATAGCAATGTTAAATTAATTTTTTTTGCACCCGGCAGTGGTGAGTATTTTTTACAATCTTTGCAAACAATTTGTTAACCGGATTAAATCAGCAGCCATGATATCCTTTTTCCGTGCCGACACCAACCACATCCTCGCCCTTCAATCGCATGAGGAAATTTCAGATTCCGACTTAAAAAAATTATCCTGGTTATTCAGCGATGCAACATTTATTATCGACAGCACCCTCGATGGTTTTTTTGTGGGAGCACGTAAAGAAATGGTTACTCCCTGGAGCACCAATGCCGTAGAAATAACCCAAAATATGGGAATCGTCGGGATAACCCGTATTGAAGAGTTTACGCAAGTTGACAACGACAAAGTGCCGTACGATCCCATGCTGCAGCAGTTGTATAACGGACTGGATCAAACGGTGTTCGATATACCGGCAATACCCAATCCCATTATTTTTATTAATGACATAGCACAATATAATAAGGAGGAGGGACTTGCACTTAGCAACGACGAAATTGAATATCTTGAAGAGGTTAGCAGAAAAACAGGCCGTAAACTCACCGACACCGAAGTTTATGGTTTTGCCCAGATTAATTCGGAACACTGCCGCCATAAAATTTTTAACGGCACCTTTATTATAGACGGAAAGGAAATGAAGCACAGCCTGTTTGCTTTAATCAAACAAACGGCCAAAAAAAATCCCCATCGTCTGCTTTCGGCTTACAAAGATAATGTTGCTTTTGTACTGGGGCCCAAGGTAGAGCAGTTTGCCCCAAAATCACAAGATAAAGCCGATTATTTTTCTGTTACGGAGATAGATACCGTAATCTCTCTGAAAGCAGAAACCCACAATTTTCCCACTACTGTTGAGCCCTTTAACGGTGCCGCTACCGGTTCGGGTGGCGAAATTCGCGACCGCATGGCAGGCGGTAAGGGCAGTATTCCACTGGCGGGAACAGCTGTTTACATGACTTCTTACCCGCGACTAAATGCAACATTGCCCTGGTTAAACAATAAAAAACCCCGACAGTGGCTTTACCAGTCGCCGGCCGAAATACTTATTAAAGCCTCCAACGGAGCCTCCGATTTTGGAAACAAATTCGGACAACCCCTTATCAATGGAAGCCTGCTTACCTTTGAACACACCGAAAACGGCAAACACTACGGCTACGACAAAGTTATAATGCTGGCGGGAGGAATAGGATATGCCAAAAAAGAGGACGGATTAAAAGATATCCCTCAGGAGGGAGATGTAATAGTAGTGTTGGGCGGCGATAATTACCGTATTGGCATGGGCGGCGGTGCGGTATCGTCGGTGGCTACAGGCGAGTTTGGCCAAAATATTGAACTTAATGCCGTACAACGCGCCAATCCTGAAATGCAGAAACGTGTTTTTAATGTGGTAAGGGCGCTGTCGGAATCACAAAAAAACCCCATCGTTTCCATACACGACCATGGTGCCGGGGGGCACTTAAACAGCCTGTCGGAACTGGTTGAAGATACAGGTGCAGTAATTAATATAGGCAAACTGCCCATCGGTGACCCCACCCTCTCTTCCAAAGAAATTCTGGGTAACGAATCGCAGGAGCGCATGGGGCTGGTATCAAAAAAAGAATCGGTAAAACTATTAAAACGTATTGCCCGAAGAGAACGTGCCCCTTTTTACGAAGTAGGAACAGTATCAAACGATAAACAGCTGATTTTTAAAGATAACGATAGTTGTCCCGTTGACCTGAAACTGGAATATCTCTTTGGCAAGCCTCCCAAAACCGTTTTGAAAGACCATACCGAAAACACCTTATTTAATGAGGTTGAATACCATCAGGACGATTTTGAAATGTACCTGAACAATGTACTTCATCTGGAAGCGGTAGCTTCAAAAGATTGGTTAACCAATAAGGTTGACAGGTCGGTAACCGGAAAAGTAGCTCTTCAACAATGTGCCGGGCCGCTTCAGTTACCACTTAACAATTTGGGTGTTATGGCATTAGACTATCAGGGCGTAAAAGGTGTTGGCACAGCCATCGGCCATGCTCCCATTGCAGCACTTATCAGTCCTGAAGCCGGATCGCGGCTGGCCATTGCCGAATCGTTAACCAATTTGATATGGGCTCCCATACAAGATAATCTTAAAGGTGTATCGCTTAGTGCCAACTGGATGTGGCCTGCTAAAAACCAGGGTGAAAACGGCAGGTTGTATCGCGCTGTTGAAGCTGTAAGCAGGTTTGCCATCGACTTGGGAATTAACATTCCTACCGGAAAAGATTCTCTTTCGATGACACAAAAATATCCCGGCGGAGAAATTGTTTATGCTCCCGGAACGGTTATTATTTCGGCTGTAGGCGAGGTTTCGGATGTTAAAAAAGCGGTAACACCTGTTATAAAAACCAAACAGGGAACCCATCTTATTTATATCGATTTCTCCTCATCGCCACTTGCATTGGGAGGAAGTAGTTTTGCGCAAACTCAAAGTAAAATAGGCAAAACGGCACCCGATGTTGCCGATGCCGGCTATTTTGCCAAAGCTTTTAATACCGTACAACAACTTATTGAAGAAAATAAGGTGTTGGCAGGCCATGATGTTTCTGCCGGCGGTTTAATTACAACCCTTCTGGAAATGAACTTTTCCAATTGCAACTACGGTATGAACCTGAACATGGATGTGTTTCAGGAGTCTGATTTCATTAAATTGATGTTTAGCGAAAATCCTTCCGTGGTTATTCAGGTTGAAGAGGTGAAAAAGGTGGTGGATATTCTTGTAAAAAACCATCTTAACTTTTATATTTTAGGTACTGTTATTAATGAGTGCTCGCTCAACCTGCATCATCATAACAAAACTTACACCCTCGACATAAAAAACCTGCGCAGGATTTGGTTTGAACAGTCCTATCTGCTCGACATAAAACAGAGTGGCGAGAGTCATGCCTACAAACGGTTTCACCATTTCGACAAACAGGATTTATACTATTCATTTGGCAACAATTTTACCGGAAAAATGGCTGACTACGGCATTGGCAAAGGAGTGCCGCAGCCACGGAAAGCCAAAGCAGCCATTATCCGCGAAAAAGGTGTTAACGGCGACCGCGAAATGGCCTATGCCTTATATCTGGCAGGTTTTGAAGTTAAAGATGTGCACATGACCGATTTAATTTCGGGCAGCGAAAACCTGGAAGATGTACAGTTTATTGTTTTTGTCGGTGGATTTTCCAATTCCGATGTGTTGGGCTCGGCCAAAGGATGGGCAGGTGCATTTTTATACAACAAAAAGGCAAAAAAAGCCCTTGATAATTTTTACCGGCGTACCGACACTTTAAGTTTGGGCGTTTGCAACGGATGTCAATTAATGACAGAGCTGGAGCTGATTTATCCCGAACACCCCGAACATCCGAAAATGTTGCAAAACAGCTCCGGAAAATTTGAATCGGGATTTATCAATGTAAACATCAACGAAAACAACTCGGTGATGCTGAAAAGTTTGTCGGGAAGTCGTTTGGGAGCCTGGGTGGCACATGGCGAAGGAAAGTTTACCTTTCCCTGTTACAACGATAAGTATTCCATAGTGATGCACTACAGCTTTGACGAGTATCCGGGCAATCCAAACGGCTCCGATTGGGGTGCTGCAGCCATTTGTTCAAACAACGGACGACATCTGGGTATGATGCCACACCTGGAACGGGCTTTTTTGCCCTGGCAGTGGCCCTATTATCCTGCCGACAGAAAAGAGGATGAAATGACCCCGTGGCTTGAGGCTTTTGTTAACGCCCGTAAATGGGTTGAAACACACCATAAATGATAAAACAGGTGATTCGGCTGTTCACTTAGTTTCTTTTTATAAAATACCCGATTCGTTTTCAATTGATGGCTGCTGCAAGGACTGCAAAATAAGAAAAGTGTACGGTAAAGAGTTTATAAAAAATAGCATGCGGCCATACGTAAACAGGTTAAAGAGATGCTTTGCAATACATAAAATTTGTAGGTTTGCAACACCCTAAAAACAACAAAAAATAATATGGAAAAAATATTGGTTATCGGCAGTTCGGGACAAATTGGTTCGGAGCTGGTGTTGGCGCTTCGCCAAATATATGGAAACAATAATGTATATGCCACCGACATAAAACAACCTGTAAAAGAGGTAAGAAAATCGGGGCCTTTTCAAATTTTGGATGTATTGGATTACAACAACCTGCTTCATTTTGTTGTGCGTTTTAAAATTACGCAGATTTATAATCTGGCAGCTGTTTTGTCGGGCAATGCCGAAAAAATACCGTTACAAGCCTGGGATATAAACATGAAAGCCCTTATGAACACGCTGGAGGTTGCCCGGCAAAGCGATGCCAAAAAGCTGTTTTGGCCCAGTTCAATTGCTGTTTTCGGCCCTACCACGCCCCGCTATAACACGCCCCAGCTCACAGTTATGGAGCCTAACACGGTTTATGGCATTTCAAAACTGGCCGGCGAACGCTGGGGTGAATATTACTACAATCGATATGGTGTTGACTTTCGCAGCGTGCGGTATCCCGGACTGATAAGTTATAAAACCGAACCGGGTGGAGGCACCACCGACTATGCCGTTGAAATATTTTTTGAAGCCATTAAAAACGGCAGTTACACAAGCTTTTTGAGTGAAGACACTGCGCTACCCATGATGTTTATGGATGATGCCATTAACAACACCATTAAATTAATGCAAGCCGATGGCGAAAAGTTATCGGTTCGTTCGGCCTACAACATGGCGGGAATTTCGTTTACCCCCAAACAGCTGGCCGAAGCCATTCAAAAACGCCTGCCACAGTTTTCCATTTCGTATAAACCCGATTTCAGACAAGCTATCGCCGACAGCTGGCCTGCCGGTATCGACGACACAACAGCTCAAAAAGACTGGGGACTGAATACTCGATACCACCTTGACAAACTGGTGGATACCATGCTCGAAAAAGTTGTTGAAAAGCTGAAACAATAAAAGTTGTTTAAAGCCTACCGGCTTTAAACAACTTCACAATCTTTTATTGTTCAATTTCAATACGCCTGCCTTGCGAGTGAGCGGCAAACGCGGGAGCATACAAACACTGGATGGTTGCCAGCCCCAACCGGAAAACACCCTGCTGCGTAAGGTGTACCGGATATTCCAACACATAAGTACCTTTGTTAAGATATCTGAAAAAGTAACTTGTCGAAGCATCTTTGTTGTTGCGATAATAGTTTAACCCGCCACTGTGGCCGTACCCCGACAGCTGCTGAATGATTTCCATGCCGGTGGCACGAACATCTTTTAACTCAACAAATTCCATGTCGCGGTCGGTATGAATAATCAGCCTGACAACAAGCTTGTCGCCGGTTCTTAATTTTTTACCGTCCGTATTTTCCAACACGGGGCCGTTTTCCGTTTGTTTTTCAAGGTAGAGTTTCTTTTCAACATACAAGGGTGATTTAGCCGCCGAAACTTTATCGATATCCTCAAAATACTGCCAGTAAGCGGCTCCCCAGGTAATGTGTTTGTTGGGATTGCTCACTTCAATATTGCCCATGCCGGATTTAATTCCGGAAGGAGGCCACGACTTTTTAAAATATCCGCTGCCGGCTTCCGGTTTTGGTTCTTCATTATTTAAAACCAATGGTTTACCATCAAGCTTAACAACAACAGGTTTGGTTTCGTTTAACAGCGAACCGTTGCCGGTCATAAGCAAAGCATACACAGCTTCGGCCGTAGCCGATGAAGTAGGCCAGCGTTGAGTTTGTTTTTGCTTTAGCAGCCATATTTTCATTTTATACAGGTTTTGCGGATTGTAGTTTAACCGGCTGAAAGCTTCAATAATCATGGCTTGTGTTTCAACCGGAGCCTGATACCAATACCATCCTTGCCGGTTGCGCCAATACATCCCCAATTCATCACTATACAACGAACGCTCTTCCAACGAGCGCAAGACAGCTTCCGCCTGATTACGATTTCCGTTTTCATACAATATTATGGCAATCATGGCTTGCAGATAGTTGTTTTCTTTAAGCCAGTATTTTTTTGTCTGGCCTAAATAATAGTCGAAAGCTTTCTTGTTTTTTTTACTGATATCAAAATCTTTAAGCAGCAGGGTTCGTGCATACAAATATTGTATTTGAGTGCTTGTAATATGCTTTTTATTTAATTTGATGCCGGATTGTTTCAGCAATCGATTGTAATCTTCCGAAATTTTCCTGTCGAGATAGGAAATTGCTTTTCGTAACATCCGTTTTATTCCATGGTCCTGCAGCGAAACAACCCCTTTGTCATAAAGTTTTGCCAGTCCGATTACAATTTGTTGGGTTGTATAACGGTCGTCGTGCATGCCTTTAAACCAAGGCCAGGCACCTGATCCCAACTGCATCATCTGCAATTTGTTTAAAGTGGTTTGCTGTTGGTTTTTCAGGTTATTAAGGTCGAAAAGTAAAGCAAGATTTCTTTTTTGTGCCGATTCGTTTTCTGCCTCCAACACCCACGGAGTCTCTTCCAGGACTGTGTTTTTCAGCTCCTTATTTTTTTGTAAAGCCGATAAAAACGTGTCGGGAGTATTTGTTTTCCAACTATTAAATACGGCTTTTATTTTAGGATTGCTGTTTACAATCCATCCCGAAAGGGCATTGGCGTAAAAGGCACGAAACAGGTTGGAAGCACTTTCGTTTGCAGGCCGGCTTAAATACGGCAACGCCTGAATAGCATACCAGGCCGGATTGGAAGTGAATTCCAGTGTATAGTTAAAATTTTTAAGCGTGGACAGGGAGCCGGTTTTTTGCTGATTGATAAGTTTTTTAAAACGGTATTTTTTATGACCGTGTGCGTTAACATACATGGGCATGGTTTCGGTAACCAACACCCTGTTTGTTAAAACCGGAATAACCCTTTCTTCGGCATCGGAAAAGGTTTTTGAAGCTGCTTCAAGGTGATAAGCCAATAGATTGATTGTGTCGGGAATGGTAATAAACCAACTTACTTTGGTACTCTCTCCGGCTTTTAATACCGTTTGTTTTTGAGTACTCATAACGGTTGATATGAGTGGGAGCTTTTTGTTGGTTACCGGATCGAAAAAGTTAATCTTTACATCGACTTTTTGCTTTTTATGCGAAAAATTGGTAACACGTGCCGAAAACATCAGCCGGTCGCCCTGACGGACAAATCGTGGCACGTTGGGCATCACCATCAGGGCTTTATAAGCTTTAAAACTCAAGGTTTTGATACCGGAACTTAAATCGGCGGTGTGAGCCAACATCATCAGTTTCCATTGGGTAAGGGCATCGGGCGTGGTAAAATCAAAAGAAACCGAGCCTGTGCTGTCGGTATGCAATTGAGGATAAAAAAAGGCTGTTTCGCGAAAATCAGACCTTGTCACCGTAGGCTCATTGCTGCTTTTGTTTTCGGAAAACAATTCAGTCTGCTGTTGGGCAACGGGCCCGGTTTTAACGACATCATCGTCTGTATCAATATCATCAACAACATCCATTTGAATTGATTTATTCATTCTTTCTCTGCCGGCGGCCAGCCCGACAACATTATATATTCCCTCGTTATTACCCGCCATAGGCATTCCAAACCAATTTATTTGAGGATAATGAATCACCTCTTCGGAAAAATATTTTGGGGCGGCATCTTTAATGTTTAAAAATCCTGAAACAGAAAACGGCTTTGCCATCCAACCGGCAAAAAAGTTGTATTGGTGAAACAAATCAAAGTTCCAACTATGGTCTTTTATCCGGTCGAGCGATTTGTCGTACATGGCGGCTAACAGCTCCGATGCCACCACATCTTTTTTATAACCGCTTATTTTTACACTCCAGGTCTCCTTTTTTCCGGGCGTAAGATGATCGCGAAAAGTTTGCAGCCGGATTGTAAGTTTTTTGTTGGTAAACGGAACCGTAATTCGCTTGGCAAGACTATATCTGCGGTTGTTTTTTACCGCCACAAGGTTTATTTGTACGCCACCGCGCCACGCCTCTTTGATGGTTATGGGGACAACCACCTGCTTTCGTCCGGCTTTAATCCACCGCTCGGCAACAACTTTATTTTTAACCGTCAGCTCGTAATAAATTTTGGTGTTTTTTTCGGCAGAGGCAACAACAAGCAAAACAGTTTCGCCGGGTTCGGCTTTTTCTTTTGAAAGATAGTACCAAAAAGGTTTGTTTGCCACCTGTTTTTTGCTGTTTGAGTTAAAAATCAGGGTGGTTAAACTATCGGAAACCGGTTGCCCCGATTGATCTTTTGCCGTAAAAACAAATTTATAATAACCTGGTTTTAAGGTGCGAATCAAAGTACCGGAAAGGGTTGTATCTCCTTTCCATGACAACTCTTTTGAAACTATCAGTTTTTTATTCCACTGTTCCGATTGGTTTTCCTTTTTATAGGCATACTGCGGAAATAATTTGCGGTATTCTTCCTTGTCAAGTGTATAAATATCGGGCTCGGGCCAATACCGGTCAACAAAAACCCTGTGGGGTTGACGTAACACATAAATTTTCAGAATACCTGAAACGGGCAACGGTTTTCCGGCGGTATTGCCGGCACTTATTGCAATTTCAGGGTTCATGTTCAGGTTTACTTTTGTTGTTTTGTCAAAGACAATCCAAAGCTCGCGACGGCTAATTTTAAGGGTTGTATTACCCGAATGCACCTCACCGGTAATATCGGTAACATCAGCATAAACAGTAAATTGAGATGCGTCACCGTTTTGGTTCGGTACGGCTTTAAACGAAAAAGAAAAGTTACCGTTTTCATCCACCACAGCAGTTCCCCGGGCTATCTCCGTTTCGGGAGACGGCTGCGGAGGATACCAGCGCAAAGGCATTGGAAAATAGTTTCGTCGGGTAACCCGTAAAACAACTTTTGCACCGGAAACCGGAGCTCCGCTGAAGTAATTTACTTTGCCGGTAATAGTTATTTTGTCGTTATATTTATACGAGCCCGAAAGGGTATCAAATTCAACTGAAAAGGTCGGCCGCTTGTACTCCTCAACCGAAATACCGACTCGTCCTTTGTCCGTTATCAACTGCCAGTTACCATTCATGCTGCCGGTGGGAATAACAAAAGAACCGCTGAAAGAACCGTATTCGTTTGATTTAACATCAATGGAAACGACCTTTTTATATTGGGCATTTTTTAACGTTACTTTTGTTTTGTAATTTTTTAATGTGGTAAATTTCCGGTTCTCGTTTTGAACCACAATTCCCTTAAAATAAAGCGTTTGTCCCGGACGGTACAGAGAGCGATCGGTAAAAAGATGAATGTTAACGGTAGGCCTTGCTGTTCCCGAACGGTATCCGTCAAAGTAACTTGTCCGGTACAAAGTGTCGGAACCTTTTATAAGCCTGACGATGGAATTATAACCCCAATTTTTGGTAAACGCTGTTTCGGAAAAGCCCTTGTCGCCGGTAACAAACGAACCCGCTTTTTCCACGGTGTTTTTTCCATGATGATACCTGATTCTGAAAACCTCTCCCTTTACACCTTTCAGGCCTTCACCCGTCCGGCGGTTTTGTACCAAAAATTCAATGGCGCCATCGTTGTTTTTGTTGATAAAACTTAAATTGGTAACATTTATAACATTACACCCCAAATGTTTGGCGTTTTTGAAATCTTTTTGTGACGATACATACAAAAAATAGGTTCCCAAAGGCAGCCCCTCCACCTTAATTTCAGTAGCATGATGTTGATAATCTTTGGTGTCGGTCAGGTTAATTTCCCAATTTTTAACGCCCGGGGCCGAGAGGTATTTTTCATTTTTAATCCAATATCTGATATTATTATCAGGGTTTAATGCTACCTTTTCAAAATTAACCCGCACAATTTTAAAATATAGTTTAGTAATATTTTTAAAGTCAACCATCGACAAAAAAGGTTTGCCGGGAAGGAGTTGTTTTTCTGTTTTTATGGCAACCGAAGGTCGTTCAATACTTGCAATAATGTTTTTGCAATTATTGACAAACGGGGCACCGGGGTGTAAATGCAAAGCCTCTTTACACACAATACGAGCTTTTACAAAAGCTGATTTGGAAATGGTATCGCTGCTGTTTTCGGGGTGATAAAGCGCTCCCTGCTGTTGATACAAATTAGCAAGGGTCATCGCAATACGTACCGAAACTTCATGGGCTTTATAGCGCCGGTACATATCCTTAAGCAGGGTTAATTCAGTTGATTTTTGTACAGCATATTTTGAGGCGATAAACGATATGCGTGCCAAATCGAGATCCACTAAAATAACAGGGTTGTTGTCGTTAAGATGTAACTTGAGCAGGCGCTGATAGATATTTAAAATTTGATTTGTATTGGAAGTCGGCTCAATAGAGAGCTTAACAAATTTTTCGGCGGGAACCATAAGAGAATCCGAAAGCAAAGCGGAGTGCTGTTCCATGTCGAATGCTTTATAATTGACAGAAGAAAAGTAGCTGACTGCCCTCGAAGCCAACAGGTCGTAAAGTGTAGAACGATATTTTAAGCTGCTGCTGTCGGCAAGCTTTAAAATGGCTTTGAAATCGTTAAGCGAAACGGCTTTTAACGCATCCTGCGGCTGCAACGATTTTAGATAATAGTTTTTAATTTTTTTATTAAACTGCACCGCATCCCATGTTTCGGGGTTGATGCCCGGCTCGGCTAACGGCTGTCGTTGCACAATTTTGTACCTGTTGCGGGTAAAATATGCCTGATACAATTGGGCGGTAAGCGAGTATAAAATTTGTTTTTCGGGTGTTTGGGAAAGGTCGGCCTCTTTTTCAAAAACAGAAACAGATTTTAGCAGGTAGTTTTCTTCGTAAGAAGCCGTAAGGGCTGCCTTATAAATAAGCGCTTTAAGCTTTTGTGAACTGTTTTGCTCGTTGTCGGCTGCCGTGTAAATTTCATCAACAATTTTTACAGCCGATTTGGGCATACCTTTTTTTTGAAAGGTTTCCACCTTTTTCCAAAGTTTGCTAAAATCTTTGTTTTGGGGTAAAAAAGCGGTTAAAACCACAATAGTTAATAAACTTGTCAGCAAAAGAATTATTGGTTTTTTAAGCCTCATATCATATGATTTTTTGTGTACAATGGTTGTTGCTTAAACAAGAAACGGTACGGTTATTAAAAAAGTATTGAAAATGCAGGATGCGTTTTACAATTATAGTGCCATATAAAAAAGTTTAAATATACGGATTGGCTATGAATATATAGGCTTGCGAATTATTATTTTTCAACTTACGATAAAATTCAAATAGACTACAAACTATAAATTCGCCAATATGAAAACGAACTTCATTACTATTCATTTTTTCAGATTGTTTTATCAGATTGTTTATTCCTGAGAAAAGATCTTTAGATAAATTTTTCATTGTTAAGCCTTTTATTGTTATGGTTGTTGTCTGGAATCTCCAAACAGTTTTTTACTTATATCATCAGTTTTACCTTCATTTATATCATTATCTTTATTATCATCTTTATTTCCTCTGGAAATTCCAGATAATTTACTTACCTGCTCTTTCATTTTTACCTTGTCGGACTTCACCGGATAATCCACTGCTAATTCTATCATTTACATCATTGTCTCTAATATCAGCTGCATTTCATCCGGTTTCTCCAGACGGTTTATTAATTAATCTGTTTGTTTTACCATCATTAGTATCACTATCTGTATCTTCATTTGTATTTTGTCCGGAGATTCCGGACAAACTAATATTACCCGAAGAAACAATTGAAAGCATCCTCGGTCACTAAATCAAAAAAATCTGAAATAGATTGCACATAAGGAACAGGCTCATAATGATACCATTTCAGGTTGCCACGCATCCAATAAATTTTCCATTGGTTTTGCGATTTAATGTAAGTTGTTTTGGCAACACGCGTTTCTGTTTTTTCTTCCGGCTTATCCCAACGTGGCCTTATTTCTAAAATATATACATTCAATCCTTCTATCCGGTAACCCAAATCAAGTTGGTCGCGGATTTCCAAGGGCGGCCTGTTGTAATACATATATTTAGCTGCTGCCTTTTCTATTTCTGTTATTTGTTCTTTTGTAAATGCCATCATTAAAAATTAAAATTCATACTGCCATTAGTCCTTGCGTATTGATTCGCTTTAACTATCTAATATCATTTTTATTCTCTTTTGATTTAATTAATCCTTTAGGCCAACATCTATTATTTTTACAATTTCAAATAAAACTTAAAGTCCGGGGTGCCGTCGATTCAGGACATACACATTTACTATATTGTAACTTTAGTCAGGTTTTTCGGTAAATCGCTTTTGTTTAATTCCTTTTTCTTCCCGAGCCTCTTTTATCCTATTTATGTTCTTGTTGAATAAAACGTCAAATTTAGAATAAATATATCATTTTACATGATGAATAATAATTGTTATTCTTTTTCTCTATGGGTAGATAGATTATAATCTTTTGATTTTTTTAGGTTGGTATATGCATGTTGTCAAAAACCAAATGTGCATAATGTACGGTGACAATTATATTTATTTTGCGGCAAAATTATTAATCAATATTCTGTTCTTTTTCGGCTTGTTGATAACAGGGTATATTCTAATAAACAACTACCCCCTTGTGATAGGCAATTACAACAGATAACCAGCAACACACCTAAGAAAATTAGATGTTATATTGCTGATTATCAATTATTTAACAACACTTTAATATGTTAACTTAAAACCAACTTCAATAAGCCATCATTTTACAAAATAAGTACCTTTCGCAGATATTGTTTTCCGTTTTGGGTGGCAATAAGCAAATAAACACCCGGCTTAAAATTACCTGAAACATGTTGGTGAATGGTATTGCCGGTTAGCTTTTCGGCGCCATAAACTTTATGACCGAGGTTATCAATCATGCGGATGCTTACCGGCTCGTTAGATGGTGTATTAACAATTAAATTAAAGCTTCCTCCGTTGGGATTAGGAGCTACAACCATGCTGAATGTTTTGGGTAAAGCACCCAATACTCCAACCGTGTTGTCAACCACAATATACAGCGAATCGGATGCAATTCCGGCACCGCAGCTGTTAACGGCCTGTACTTTTAGCCATGCTTCGCCCATAAAATCAGTGTTCCAATAAACGGTTACAGCAGTATCGTTATCAATAACTTCGCCGGCTTCGGCAGGATTTACCGTCCAGTCGTAAGCATCGGCATTTTCAACCGAATAGGTAGTGTAATCGGTTTCCGATACTTTAAAGATATCTACAAAATCGGGGCCCTGAGGCTTGTCGGGAGCACCGGGAACATCTTTAAAGGTTAAAACCATATCGTCCGAAAAGGTTCCACCGTCGTTGTCCACAATGGTAAGGGTGAGGGTAACATTTCCATTGGTAATATCCTGTGTTCCGGGAGTATAAAGGGGCTGAATGGAAGACGGATTGTTAAATGTACCGTCGCCCGAGGTAGTCCAGTTTATGCTGCTTTGATTGGTAGCGGTAGCCATCAATTGGTAGCTGCTGTTGGCACAAGCCTCATCGTCGGGGCCGGCAAAAACAGTAGTAACCATCATGGATGGCAGCTCAATATAATCGAGCCATGCACAGTCGGCGCCGCCGCTTCCCGAGAAATCTTTTTTATAAATCCATTTGAATTCGTGGAAGCCCGGATTAACATCATAAACCTGTTGCGTAAATCCTTCGTTGGTTCCCGACCAGGAACTGCGCAGTTCACCGTCAATATAAAATTCAAACACATCAAAATCGGGTTCGGAAGATACTTTTTTATAAAACTTTATCTGGTCTTCTCCCATTACCTGATAGGCAATTGAAAGCTGGCTCTCCTGTCCGTCGGTAATTACACCCGACTTAGCCTGATAAAAGCCCTCATAAGGATAAAGATTACTAATAACCCACGGCTCGTCACCTCCCTGCTGCCAATCGAATTTATTAAAATTACCGGTTTCAAAATCCTCTAAAAACTGACCGATTTTAGGAAAATAGGTTTTTTGTTCCAAATAGCCTGCCGATTGCGAGGAGAAACGCATTTCGGCAATAATACCATCGGGGGCACTGTCGGCTACCGAAACCTGATAAGTGGCATAACTTGCTCCGAATAAGCCCAGTACATCCATGGTGTCGGTTCCGGAAAGCATGGTGATGTAGTTGTTCCACGGAACCAGGTTGTTGAGCACGTTTTTTGCATAGCAATGACCTTTATTCACCATCTTAACTTTAAGAACGGCTGTTTCGCCGGCGTCGAGATGACCGTTGTTGTTTCCGTTTTCCGAATCGTCAACAATCATTTCGAGCGGGGTTATTTTAGGTGCTTTAAACGACATGAAAAATCGTGTAATCCAGGTAGAATCGTTTTCATCGGTAGCTATTACATTAAACTGAACCTGATGCATATCGGGTATGCAGTTGCTCACCTGAAAACGGTAAGCCAGATATTGCCATTTGGTACTTCCCGAATAGATGGTGTCGTAATATTGTGTTGAATCGATAAAAGTAATATAGGGGTCCACAGCTTCGAGACGTACATTAACTCCAATGCCGTCTTCGGTACCGAGGTTTCGCATTTTTAACGACAGCAACAGATTTTCGCCGTATTCAGGTATGTTGTTTCCATTGCCCAACGTGTCGTTTAGCTCATATTCGCCATACATGCAGTAGGGGCCGTCGGGGGGGATAACCTCAACGGTGGTGCTGTAACGGAAATAGTTTTGTTTGGTGATAACAATGTCAACAAAATCGCCCGGCTGTTGCGGTACAATGGGAATGTCCTGATAGTCACCGGTTCCGGTGGCCGTACCAATAATTTGCTCGCCGTTGGTAAGGCAGATAAAGGAGCCCGCATCGGCTTTCACGGTAAAAAAGTCTAATCCCGACAGCATTACGTCGTCGTGGTCAACCGTAAGGTTTTGCGGCATGTTGTAATATACATTGGTAAAAGCATCGCCATGGGCATGAAAAAGGTAATAAGTTACCTCCTTGTTACTTGGATTTGACGGCCAGCTCGACTGCTGTAAAAAATATTTTCCGGCAGCATTACCAAAAGCGGGACGTACATCTCTCGAATCGGGAGTAGTTCCGTAGTCGGGCATAAAATCGGGCCACATATTGTCGTACATACCCCAAACATAGGTGTCGTTTACAAATGAATAGGAAACCTCGGTAGCTGCAATAATTCCAAGGGCGCCATACTGAATACGGTGAAATTTTTCGGCAAAACACTCACCGTTAATGTTAAACTTTCCCGTTAAACAGTTAATGGAAAAAACATAGGTAAAATCGGTGTTGGTTAATCCGTCCAAATCACCGGTATTGTAACTTGGCTCTCCCCAGCCGTCGGTTCCGCCATGGTCGCGATGCTGCAACAAAAAAGCACCGGTATTTATGTCGTTGTTAATGCGTGTGGCGTTACCTCCCCAGTCGGTTAAATAAGCAGGACTGTCGGGAATATAACCCAATCCGTTGTCGCCAAAATAGTCAACAATAGTGTTGGTGTTGGTGGCTGTTGACCAGGGGCCGTTGTTGTTGCCCTGATAAAGCGTATTTTCGCGGTTAACGGTTTTGCCAAGGCTGTTTTCCAGAAAACCGGCAACAACCTCGGAGCAAATTTGAAACCAACGTTCGGTTTGCCAGCCCATGGCGGTTATGGGATGGTCGTAAAAGTATTGGTTGGTAGGCGGATTACGCTCATAATTAATAACTTTTGTTACCATGGTTTCAAGCTGGGCTTCGGTTTGTGCGGTCATTCTGGCAAAAACAACATCGGGAAGATGGTCGCCATCCACATCGGCATACAGGTTATCCGAAACACAATAGTTGTTGTAGGTGGGGCAATCAATGGTGTTGCCGGCAGCAGTACCGTAATCGGCCATTAACAACACCGCTGCGGGTGGAATATCCCAGGTATTGTAGGCGCTATCGACAAACTGCTCAATGGCAGAGGCGCTGTTTCCGCCAATTTCCGATGTTTTATAAACATGGGTTGTAATTCCCTGTTTTATTCTGAAAAGTTTCAGGCTGTCGGCCCATTGACTGTAATAATCGTCGTCGGGAATAATAATAACATATTCATATCCTGTATTGGATGAGCGTTGCAGCCTTTTGTTGTAGTCGATAGCAGGAATTTCTTTGCTGTTAACCACGGCATCTTCAACGATGGGATCCCACCAGCGACTGCGCAGCCTGTCGTTACCAAAATGGCCGTTTCCACCTTTAAAACTTACTTCAACTTTCATGTCGCGGTTAATAATCAACTCTTTGGTAACCGGATTGTATTGAAAAGGGCTAAAGCTGATGAGTACAACATCGAGACCGCGTATTTTCATGGGCTTTGATATGCTGACACTCTGAGCCGGATAAAAAGCATTGGTGGCATATAACTTTTTATTTTTACGGGGTGCTTCAAGCGGTTCCGTATCTTTAGGGATACGTGCAGCAGGCGCAATTTCCATGTTTTCCATGTTTTCCGTTCGCTCGTTAACCATCCTTACTTTTACCTTTGCACCCTGTGGCACGGCAATGTAGCGACTGTAAAACGGAAGGTCGGGAGCACCCTCATCGTTGGGCAGGTAAATTCCTTTAAGATTAATTTTGGTCATCAACTGTTTTTCAACCATTACAGGTGTCATTTCAAAAGCGTCAACCGAAAAATTAAGCACTACACTTTTACTGTTTTCATTTAACACCGTCAGGCCGTCTTTTCCCCAGCTGTCGCGATAGGATATTTTCTTTTCCTGCGAAAAGCTCTGAAAAGTTACGGATAACAAAAACAGCATTAGCGGCATAACTTTGGCCATAAAAAAATAATTGTTTTTCATCTGTTTATAATTTTGTAATTATCTGTTAATATGTTTTTTATGTTTTGTCATGATTTTCGGCTTCGCCATCGAAAATCACGCCAAAACGGG
>CAYVWX010000025.1:0-19487 GCA_964455635.1 uncultured Lentimicrobiaceae bacterium
GCCGATAATCCGGCATCTTTTAAAGCAGCTTTACAAGGGCCTATTGTTGATTGTACCAAATCATCAACCAATTGTTCAAATTTAGCACGGGTAAGTTTACGTACCAAGTGTTTCGGTATGCCGTCAACAGGCATAATGTAAGGCAGGTTGATTTCGGTTTCGGAAGCAGCGGAAAGCTCGATTTTTGCTTTTTCGGAAGCTTCTTTCAGGCGTTGTAAAGCCATGGGGTCTTTTCTTAAGTCCACACCTTCGTCTTTCTGAAACTCGTCAGCCAGCCAGTTGATAATTCTTTCGTCAAAATCATCACCACCCAAATGGGTGTTTCCGTTGGTTGATTTTACTTCAAACACGCCGTCGCCCAGTTCAAGTATCGATATGTCGAAAGTACCGCCGCCAAGATCGTAAACGGCAATTTTTTCGTCCTGCTGTTTTCTGTCAAGACCGTAAGCCAAAGCAGCAGCAGTAGGCTCATTAATAATACGGCGAACTTTAAGGCCTGCAATTTCACCGGCTTCCTGCGTAGCTTTTCGCTGCGAGTCGTTAAAATAGGCAGGAACAGTAATTACGGCTTCGCTGACCGTCTGTCCCAGATAGTCTTCGGCGGTTTTTTTCATTTTTTGAAGAATCATGGCCGAAATTTCCTGAGGCGTATAAAGCCGGTCGTCAATTTTAACACGTGGTGTGTTGTTTTCGCCTTTTACCACTTCGTAAGGTGTACGTTTTATTTCGGAAGTAACATCGTTAAACGAGTTACCCATAAAACGTTTGATTGACGAAATAGTATGTTTTGGGTTGGTGATAGCCTGACGTTTGGCAGGTTCTCCAACTTTTCTCTCACCATTATCAGTAAATGCTACTATTGATGGTGTGGTACGGTGTCCTTCGCTGTTAGGGATAACGACAGGCTCGTTACCTTCCATAACTGCGACACAAGAGTTAGTTGTACCTAAGTCGATTCCAATAATTTTTCCCATTATTTTATCCTCCTTTTAATATTCTTAAATTCTGTTAATTGTCTGTTTAATTTATTGTCAGATTTTCTGACTGACTTTACCTTGTCAATCATTATGCCAAAAAGGAAATTTTTGTTATTCGTTGTTTTCCGTACGGAAATATGACAAATTATTTACTTGTAATAATCATATAATCAGCAGATAATATATTTTTATGTTACCTGTAAATTTGGTATATGACAAATCGTCAGAAAGCCGGAATATACCTTATCTCTTTTTTAAAAAACGGTTAGTAATTAATTTACCTTCTGCCGGCAGCGTTTGTTCTTTTCATTTTATAATCAAATAAATATGTATCTTTGCGCGATTAAAAAATTTAATTTATTACTAACAAAAAAAGAAACAATGGTTATTATGAAAAACAAATTGCGATGGGCTGTAGCAACGCTAATGTTGTTGGGTATAGGCCTGTTATCATCATGTTATCCAAACGACGATTTAACAAACAGCGAATCGGATATTGTTATGACAAGTTATAGCGATACGGTTCACTTCGACCTTATTCACACCTATTTTCTTCCTGATACTATTATTCCAATGAGGGATAAAGACGACACGTCGAAGGTTGAAGAAAATCCATATAAAACTACAATTATCAATCAAATTGTTAAAAATATGGATGAATACGGATATCAGCGAATTGAAAATCCCGATTCCAGCAATCTTCCCGACGTAATTTTGATAGCTTCGGCTGTAAGTACAACAAACACCAGCGTTTGGTATCCTTACTATCCCGGTTGGGATTGGTGGTACGGATATCCCGGATATGGTTGGTGGGGAGGTTATTACCCGCCTTATTATGGTGGCGGATATATTACATCGTACACTACGGGTACCTTAAAAATCAATATGATGAACCCTTGGAAATATGATGTTGTTGAGGGCGACACCATTATGCCTGTTTACTGGGATGCTACCATTCACGGCTTGCTTCAGGGAAGCCAAATAGATAATCGCATAAAAACAAACATCGATCAGGCCTTTAAATTGTCACCTTATTTAAAAGAGGGTAAATAATTGTTAAACTATTAAAACTAAAGTAAAATGAAAATGATAAAAAAAATATATTTAGCAGTTTTAATCACCCTTGTAAGCTCAACGGCTTTTTCGCAGGGCAGTGGTATTTGGAATTTTCAGTGGGATATGGGAGCCGGGGTTGGTTCTACTGCTGATTTTGTAGGGCAATATTCGTTGCGTGGTTTTGCCCTTGAAGGCAGAGGTTATGTGTCGGAAAACGTTACCTTAGGCGGACGTTGGGCATGGGATGTTTTTTACGAAAATTATGGCTGGACTACTCAAAAAAGTGACGACGGACTTACTTCGGTTTACGGATACAGCCGTCATTACATGAACGCTATGCCTATTATGGCCACAGTACATTATACTTTTAACAGCAGTAAAATTATTCCTTATATTGGGTTTGGAGTAGGTACTTACTATTTGGAAACGCGTGATATGCTGGGTATTTATTACATACAACAAAAAGCATGGCACTTTGGGCTGGCTCCCGAAGCCGGAGTTATTATTCCTTTCGGGCAGACCTCGAACTGGGGGTTAAATCTTAATTTCAGATTTAACTGGGCAGCCAAAACAAAAGAAACCGACCAGCAAACATGGATTAATCCAAGCATTGGATTTTCTTATTATTGGTAAACCAATAATTATCATACAGTAAAAAGCCGGAGTATAATTACTACCGGCTTTTTTTGTTAAAAGCTAAAGCGTTTATACCCTGTTTCTCCTTCTATGGCGTAGTTGCCGCTAAAAACATTGCCGAGGTTTCCATCGATGGCAATTTTATCGCCAACTTTAAAAACAATTTTGTTTAACCTGCAGTATTTTTCATCTTCGTAAACCTGCAGTTTCGAGCAGTTTACGATAGCTGTTTTACCAAGTCGTACTGCAGTAACGGCAGCATGCGAAGTAGCGCCGCCCCGTGCCGTAAGCAATCCGTCGGTTTCAAAAATCATCCCAATATCATCGGGAACCGTATCGGGCCGTATTAATATTATTTTTTCACCGGGGAATTGTTTGGTTAGCATTTTCATGTCGTCAAAGTCAAAAGCCACCCTTCCGTTCATAGCTCCACCACCTATTCCTATTCCCCGTCCGGCCAGTTTCATGGTTTCGGGACTGTCGATAAAAACCTGTGCCGCATTGTCGGAAGCCATATCCATATCGCGTATCTGCAAAATATACAAGTCCTCCGGGTTGTCCGATTCAAAGGTAAATTCAATCTCCTGCGGGCTGTAACCGTGGTTGTTTACCAAGTCGCCGGCAAGGTCGTTTATTCTTTGATAAATAAGGGGATATTTTTTTTCCAACGACAGACCGACGTCACCGTTTTGTACCTGATTGGCACTAATGGGTAATGGCTTTACCAAACCGGCAACAATGTCTTCGCCCTGACTGCGGGTAGTATAATCGCCATACAAATTTACGCCCTGTTGTTGTAACTGAGGGTTTTGTGTAAACACAACGCCGGTGCCTGCGGTTTCGTGAAGGTTTCCGAAAATCATTTTTTGAACAATAACGGCCGTTCCCCATTCATCGGCAATTTGAAGGTGTTCGCGATATACTTTAGCCCGCTCCGAATTCCAGGAAGTAAAAACCAAATTAATGGTGGTTATCAGCTGTTCAAAAATATCTTCGATGAATCCGATTTTACTGTCAAATAGTTTTTGTTTATAAGCATAAGCTATCTCGCGCATCATGGCAGCACTAAAATCGGTTTTAAGTTTGGTTTTGTACTTATTTTTAAAACCAATCATAATGTCGTCAAAGTCGTCGCGTTCCAACCCGTGTGCCATTCCCCAGCTTTGTAAAAAACGGCGGTACGAGTCCCAGGCCGACCAGGCACGCTCGCTGTCTTTTGCAATGCTTTCGGTAATTTCGTCATTCATGCCTACATTTAAAAAGGTGTCCATGGCACCAGGCATCGAAATGGCTGTTCCCGAGCGTACCGAAAGCAGAAGCGGATGCTGCGGCTCACCCAACTGGAGGCCTGTTTTTCTTTCGATGTATTTAATGTGCCGCCGAATCATGTCGTGCATCTCTTTTCGTAAATCGTCGTGTGCAATAATAGCCCGGTAACGCCGGAAGACCTCGGTAGTTATAACGAACCCTTCGGGAACGGGGTAATTTTTTAAAGTCAGATTTTTTAAATGATATGCTTTGGAACCTAAAAATGCCTGATTATCCATGTGAACATTCCTTTTGTCCAGCGGGCTCATCACCAAATCGGAGTTATACGACATGATTTCTTTAATCATATCGAGGCTGATGTTGTCGTTCATACTTCGCAACGACTCTAAAATACGCGAAACAAAGTTATCAAGAGGCTGCATTAAAAAGGCTTCCGAAATAATATCGCGGTAAAACTCTTCCGACATTTTGTTAACAAGCTCCATCTCCTCTTTTTTGCTCATCTTACCTTGAGGGTTACAGAGTTTGGGAATAACCAAGCGCAATGGTTCGTCGTACGATTTCAGGAAAAACTTTATAATGGTACGGCGCACATCTTCGTTAAGAAACTGAAAAATATTGATGTACTGATGAAACGAAAAACTATCGGAACTAAGGCTGTATTTAAGCATACGCAGGTTTGAGCTAAAGCTTTGATTGGTAACACCATCAAGCGTTAATCCTTCGCTAAAATATTCGAGAATGGTAAGAATGTTTTTGAGTGTTTTGGCTGAGATATAGTCGAGGTTGATGTTTTGAACCACCTTTTCCATGAGTTGTGTGGCTACCTTTTCCAGTCGAAAGGTTAGCCCCATGGCCTCAAACTTAGGCTCGCGGTAAACGCCGTACATAGACGGTATGCCAATGGCAATATGGCGCTTGTGGTAAATATTTTCCCAGCTTTTACTGGGTTCGGGATTAAAAATAATTTCTTTAAGTTGAGTCATAAAATCGTAAATAAGACGTAGCGAAGTTTCAAAGTCATCTTTGTTAAGCGCCTTTCTAAGCTGGTCGATTTTATGCTCTTCGAGGTACGAATAACGTTTTAAAAGCTTTACAATATCAACCGTGTCAAACGAGTATTTTTCTTTTAAATGAGCGTAAAGAGCAACCATGTCGCGCAGCCGTTCCTTGTCAAAATTGTTGTCGTCAGGCAGCTTTTCCAACATTGCATCAAACTCTTTAAGTTTGGTATTTAATAGCTCTTCGGGCTTTTTATTATGTGTTTTACACAGCTGAATCACCATTTTATGTATGGGTGCAAACCACTTGCTGTTTAAATCGACGGAGTTGTACACATTTTCGGGAAGGCTGCTTTTTAAGGCCTCTAAATTGCCATCGTACCAAAATTTAAAAATTTTCCACGTAAGCTCTATTAAAGTGTTGTTGCTTTCGGTATGAACCTGTTTTCGTAAAAAATGAACCAGTTTATCTTCGCGATGAGAAATTTCATCCATGGTGGTGGTAACCTGCCTTATTTCGCCTTCGGCACCAATTTCGTTAAAATAAACCGGAAAAATACGGGTTAGCTGTTTTACCTTTTTATAATAGGGTGCCACGTTGGAGTTCAGAATGCTTGTAATATCGCGTTGAAACAGATCGGTATCACTGATAAAAATACCGCCTAACTTGAGGTTTACAATAAGGGTGGAAAGAAGTTTTTCCATGTATGGTTGCGAATATTCGATTAACTCCAACCAGACTCTGATGTTTTTTATGTGGTTAGGATTTACGTCAAGTTGCCAGTTTTCGTTAACGTAAACCATGCCGGGTGTTTCAAAACCGAAATCAATAATTTTATCTTCAAAGTACCTTAAAAGATGCTTGTCGCCGGACTTGTCAACATCAAAAACTTTTTTACCCAGGGTTAAAATGGTATCCAGCACCGATGATGTGTGCGTTTTTTTAAAATCGGAAGCATAAGTAAACACTTCATTTATAAAAACAATTAAATCATCATCCTTTAGCTCCTCCATGGTTTGAACCAAAATACTGTTCATTTTCCAGATAAGCCGTTCTTTGTGGCTGTTCATGCCCGGTAGCTGTAACAAGTAAAAAATAAAATAAAATTTTTCAATAAAATTTGGAAAAAGGTCGATGGCACTGTTAAACCTGTCGGCAATCATGTCGTAATCGGGAATTTGATTGATAAATTCATTCCACGAATCGGTTTGTATGGCTTTTTTTCTGATTTGAGCAAACCACTTTTTTCCTATAAACGATGTAATTTTTTTGTTGTCAACGGTTAGCAGGTCGTTTTTATCGGCAAGCCATTGTTCGATGGTGGAGGTTTTTTCCCAGTAGTTGATGGAAGCAACAAAAATCATTTTTGTAATTTCCAGCCGTCTTTTTCTAAAAATTTCTTTGCTGTTAAAGTCTTTAAGATAGCGTTTAAAGTACTTTGAAGCAACAATATAACTTAACGAATCGTTTTTAAATCCGGTTTCAAAAACATCGTAAATAAATTGAAAAACATCGGTAAAGTCGCGTCCTTCTTTATTAAGTTTTTCAGCAAATTCGAGAAGCGTGCGAATAATCATAATATGATGTTCGCGGTTTTCGCCTTCAACCAAAAGATTTTTTAAAAGTTCCAAAGGGATTAAAAATGCTTCCCGGGCATTTTTTAAATTTATGTAAAACCAATAGTCCGTCAGTAATATTTCGCGCAGTTGTTCAATAACAAATTTACGATTTGAAAAGGGGTGTTGGTACTCAATCATGCAATCGTTTGCACGCTTGTTAATGCCATAATATTTTTTAGATAAGTTTATGAAATTCTGATGTTTATCAGGTATTTTTATGTCCTTGTAACGGGTTTCGGCGAGGTTGGCTTCAAGGGCCTTGGATACAAATTTTTTGTCCATAATTGCACAATATTGGAGGTTAACCGGTAAGTTGTATGTATTTTTGCAATCTATTTTAACAATAAAGATAAAACAGCGCAACATCATTAATTAAACAAAGATAGCTGAAAGTTAAGTTTTGAGGAATTAAATGGTTATAAAAAAGTAGTAATTATGGAAAAAATAAAAATTGGCATTAACGGTTTTGGGCGTATTGGCCGAAACGTTTTTAAAATTGCCTTGGAAAGAGGACACATGGAAATTGTAGGTATCAACGATTTAACCGATACCAAAACTTTAGCACATCTTTTAAAATACGATTCAACACAGGGAAGGTTTAACGGTGAAGTGCACCATAACGAAAGTTCGTTAATTGTTAACGGCATGGAGATTCCCGTAACCGCCGAGCGTTCGCCCTTAAACATAAAATGGCAACAAACTCCTGATGTTGTGGTTGAATCGACCGGTATTTTTCGTTCGCGCGAAAGCAACAAAGGCGGATATGGCGACCATCTTAAAAACGGAGCTAAAAAAGTTATTCTTACCGTTCCTGCCAAAGACGCCATCGACAGGATGATTGTTTTGGGTGTAAACGACAACGAGCTTCGCGACGAAGATGAGTGTGTATCCAATGCATCGTGTACTACAAACTGTTTGGCACCCATTGCCAAAGTATTAAACGACCGGTTCGGTATAGAAAACGGGTTAATGACTACCATTCACTCTTATACCAACGATCAACGCATATTGGATGCACCGCACTCCGACCTGCGACGTGCCCGTTCGGCAGCCGTTTCACAAATTCCGACCACTACGGGTGCTGCCAAAGCAGTGGGCGTTGTTATTCCCGATTTAAACGGCAAGCTTGATGGTATGGCTGTCAGAGTACCTACTCCAACCGGTTCGCTGGTTGATTTGGTGGTAAACCTCAAAACCGAAGCTTCGGTTGACGAAATTAATGCTGCCATGAAAGAAGCTGCCGAAGGTCCCATGAAAGGAGTTTTGGAATACACCGAAGACCCCATTGTTTCGGTTGATGTAATTCACAACTCACATTCATCAATTTACGATGCAGGTGCTACTATGGTACAGGGCAAAACGGTAAAAGTATTGTCGTGGTACGACAACGAGTGGGGTTATTCAACCCGCGTTGTTGATTTAATGGAAAAATTTAATTTTTAAAATCCCTTTTTTTGTTCGTTTAACGATGAACATAATAAGCTGTTTTTAGGGTTGGCTGCTCCTTTTGGAGCAGCCTTTTTTTGTAACAATTTTAGTGGGGAAATGTAAAAACATTCTGCTGTGTAGCCCCACCAGGACTCGAACCTGGATCTAAAGTTTAGGAAACTTCTATTCTATCCCTTGAACTATGGGGCCTGAAAAATCAGGGGGCAAAAGTAAGTTTTTTCTTTATACCCTCTCTAAAAAATATTTTTCCAATTGTCTTAAATCGTTGCTAAACCGGCGGATGCCTTCCGACAGTTTTTCGTTGGCCATGGGGTCGTCGTTTAAGGCCCATCTAAATTCCATTTCGTTATAATGTTCTTCTTCGGCTTGTGTTGCCATGGCTTTTTCAGGTGTTAACTTCGGTTCGATATTTACTGTTGAATTTTCAAGTTGTTGTAACAGAGCAGGTGAAATTGTAAGGAGGTCGCAACCGGCTAACTCAATAATTTCCTCTTTATTACGGAAACTGGCTCCCATTATTTCGGTTTTAAAATGGAA
Organism: uncultured Lentimicrobiaceae bacterium; assembly: GCA_964455635.1. Taxonomy (GTDB): domain Bacteria; phylum Bacteroidota; class Bacteroidia; order Bacteroidales; family F082; genus B16-G9. Next base: position 8,546 of record CAYVWX010000025.1, read on the forward strand.
CTTTTTATAATAGTTGTAAATTTCGGTAACCGACAACACTCCGGGGTCTTCGGCAGCCGGTATATGGTCAACACCCCGCTCTTTTTTATACCAGTCTAAAATACGGCCTACAAACGGCGAAATCAACGTAACACCGGCATCGGCACAGCAAATAGCCTGTACCTTGTTGAATAACAGTGTAAGGTTGGTATGGATTCCCTCTTTTTCAAGAATTTCGGCAGCCTTAATCCCTTCCCAGGTGGCGGCTACTTTTATAAGAATCCTTTCGCGTGATATACCCTCTTTTTCGTAAAGACGAATAAGCCCTTTGGCGTAGGCAATGGTATCGTAAACACGAAACGATAAGCGGGCATCCACTTCGGTGGAAACACGTCCCGGAACAATTTTTAATATCTCGATACCAAAATTGACCGATACCTTTTTTAGCCCCAGCCTGAGTTTTTGTTTAATGTCGCCTTGTTGTTTTCGTGCAAAAGATACAGCATCATCAATCAGTGCTTTATACTTTGGGTTTTGTGCAGCAGCCAGTATCAGCGAGGGATTGGTGGTAGCATCCTGCGGCAGGTATTTTTTCATCGATTCAAAGTCACCGGTGTCGGCAACTACTGTGGTATATTGTTTTAATTGTTCCAGCGTATTCATATCTCTGCTTTTTTCTTGATGCGGCAAAGATATTATCTCTTTTTATAAAAAGGCATTAAGATTTATAAAATCTTTTTTTTAGATACGGGAAAACGGCGGTAAATGATGTTTTGTTATTTGTAATTTTTTATTGCTGATTAATGCGATACCACAGGATTACAAATTCTGCTGAGCCTGTGAGTCTTTGCGTTATTCCTCACTCGCCTGCGCACCATACAGAATGGCGCAAGAGGCTGACACAGCTGTTAAATTTCGTCGGGTAAAAAAAATTAAAGATTCGTTTTATTTGTAAGAAAAAAGATGCCTTGTGGTTTCCCTTTTAAAAATGATTATAAATATTTTTCCAGTGATTCGCCAAATTCGTCCTCTTCGGGCTCGGGCTCGTAGTTGGCATATTGCTTATGAAGTTTCTCTAAATTTTTGCCACCTCTTAAATAATTAACATAAAAATAAACCGTATCGGTGGTGTAGGCAATATTACCATTGGCATCGGTTATTTGAAATAAAAAGCTGTTGCTCACCTTTTTGTCTTCTACTTTATATTTGCTTGCAAGTTGCGAAATAACTTTTGTTTTATCTTCTGCCGAAACAATGGTAGCAGCAGAGGAAATTTTATTTTTCAAAAATAAAAACTCACCATTATAAAAATGAAATTGAAATAAAAACTTATAATATCCGGCGGTATCGCGGTAAAAATAGATTTTATGGCCGGGGATATTGTCGGAGTTGTCGATGGTAAAGTCGGCTTTGTCCATTACGTCGAACAAACTCTCCTCCGTTATCTCGTCAATGGGAACCTTGCCAAAAACCAACCGTTTTACCGAGTTTCTTAACTCTGTCCCCTCTTCCGGCTCGTGAAAAATGGTGGCAATAAAGTTATCCATACTTACAATATGGTTTTCCCTATTGTAAAATGCAGCATTTTTTGATGTTGTTTTACTGAGCTTTTGTTTTTTGTCTGATTTTCTAAAAGAAAAGAGTCCCATAATATTAATTTTTATTGGTGGTTTGCGTGCAACAAAGATAATAAGGTTTTTAAATAATCAGGCAATGGTTTATGTTTGATTTGATTTTTAAAATTTCAGGAAAAATATCGCGTTATTTTTTTCTGTCGATGGTGTAACGAATTATCTCCGTTAGCATGGTTCGCGATTCGTTTTCAGGAAAAGTATCCATCAGGTTTAAAGCATTTTGTTCAAACTCTTTCATTTTTTCAATGGTATATTCTATGCCACCCGATTGTTTTACCCGGTTTATAAGCAGGTTTACTTTATCTTTGTTGTTGTTATGATTTTTAACAATGTTGATGTATTGTCTTTTTTCTTTTTTACTGGAATTATTTAATAAATAGATTAGAGGCAGTGTCATTTTTTTTTCTTTAATATCGATTCCCACAGGTTTGCCAATATTGTTTCCCTGTCCAAAGTCCAGCAAATCATCTTTTATTTGAAACGCCATTCCAAGGTTTTCGCCTATTTGATGCATTTTTTTAATTACCGTTTCGTCGGAGCCTGACGAAGCAGCACCGGCAGCAAAACATGAAGCCAGAAGTGATGCTGTTTTCCGGCGGATAATATCGAAATATATTTGCGCATCAATATCAAGTTTGCGGGCTTTTTCAATTTGCAGCAGCTCGCCCTCACTCATCTCCTTTACTGCCCGCGAAACGATTTCAAGTATTTTATAGTCACCGTTTTCAACTGCCAGCAACATGCCTCTCGACAGTAGGAAATCACCTGCCAGCACAGCCACTTTATTTTTCCAAACGGCATTTATGGAAAACCTGCTTCTCCGTTGATAGGATTCGTCAACAACATCGTCGTGAACCAGGGTAGCGGTATGAAGCAGCTCAACCAGTGTTGCCGCCCGGTAAGTAGCAGGGTTTATTTCGCCCGTCATGCCTGCACTGTAAAGAACAATTACCGGCCGCATTTGTTTTCCTTTGCTTTTTAAAATGTACTGCATTATTACATCTAACAGTGCGGTATTCGACTTTACCGCAGACCGAAAAACTTTATTAAATTCGGTAAGATGCCTGGCAACCGGCTTTTTTATGTTTTTTAAACTACTCATAAGTATTCAGGGTCAAAATTAATTCTATTTTCGCTAAAATTTTTTATATGGCAACATTTTTATTTGATGATTTAATATTCGGACCTGTTAAAAGCCGGAGGCTGGGAATTTCGCTTGGAATAAATCTTTTACCAACCGATAATAAATATTGTACCTTTAATTGTGTTTATTGTGAGTGTGGGTGGACAGATATCAAAGATAAAAACATTGTTTTACCCAAGCGTAACGACTTTAAACAAAAGTTGGTAACTAAGCTTAAAGAGCTACAGGGTACCGAAAACGAACCCGATGCCATTACTTTTGCAGGAAATGGCGAACCGACCATTCACCCCGATTTTAGTTCAATTATCGACGATACCATTGAAGCACGTAATGCTTATGCTCCCAAGGCAAAAATAAGCGTGCTTTCCAATGCCAGTCAACTGCATAAAAAAAGAGTTAAAGAGGCTTTGCGGAAAGTTGATAAAAATATTCAAAAACTGGATGCAGGCACCGATTTGATGTTTCAGCGAATTAATCAGCCTTTGGGTAATCTTACTTTAAACCACATTGTTGATAAGTTGTTGTCGTTTGAAGGAAAGCTGATTATTCAAACGCTCTTTATCAGAGGCAATTATAACGGAAAAGTTATCGATAATACCACCGAAGAAGAGATTGTTAACTGGCTTAATATTGTTAAAAAGGTTAACCCCGAGTATGTAATGATTTATCCCATCGACAGGGATACCCCTGCAAATGATTTGGTTAAAATTCCGGCAGACGAGTTAGACCGCATTGCCCGGCGAGTTAACAAAGCAGGAATAAAAACAGAAGTTTATTATTAAATTGGGCAATTTTGTAACCATTAATTTATTTATAGTTGATGGTTGAAGGCTTACAAATATAGTTTTCTATGTTGATTATGAGTTGTTCGGACTCCGTTTATAACCTTTTTACCATTCATTTAAAAAAAATGATATCATGGCTAAAATAAATATTTGAGCAAAATCATTAACTTTGTAAAAAAAAGAAAATGAAACAACTAATATCAATAAATTATCCTGAATCTTTGGCTCTTTCATTAAAAATGAATAATCAGGAATTTGAAAATGAGATGAAAACAATATCTCTCATAAAACTATATGAATTGGGGAAAATATCATCGGGGTTTGCTGCAAAACTTTTAAAACTAAATCGTATTGAGTTTCTCGACCTTCTTGAAAAATATAATGTTTCCTATTTCCCCAAAGGACTTGAAAAAGAACTTGAATCAGATTTAGCAAATGCGTAAAATAATAAGTAATACAACCCCTATTTTGTCTCTGTTAAAAATAGACAAGCTTGACTTATTGAAAGAACTTTATGGAAAAGTAATTGTTCCTCTTGCAGTTTATCAAGAGATTGAAAACGGGAAAAAGAAACCTTATTATAAAGATTTAAAATCAATAGACTGGATAGAAGTACAGAAAATCACCTGTTTTGGCAGCGGCTGATAAAAAACGTGTAAAATTTGGATTACGAAGCGCTGAATGTCAATAAGATTGCTATTGTAAATGTTTTGTTTCATTACGAGTGTAACGAAGTTATTGGCGTTTTTTTATAGCTACTAAAAACTTCTTATATCGTATTTTCCATTATTTTTTAGTGCGTGTGTAAGTATTGTATCCGTTAATATTTTTTACGGTAAAGGCTATGCCGCAATTGTTAATCAACTGTTCCATTTTTTCACCAAAGTCGTTTTCGTAATCTTCGGGTTCCATCACAATTTTAAGGTTGCCGGTTTCAAAACCCATGGAGCTGATAAGTTTAATCCATTTGTAAGAGTAATTGCTTTTTGTGCCGGGCGATGTAACATAAAGGTCGTATTCTTTATCAGCGGTATCGGCATCGCGAACTTTTTTATATCCGAACAGGGCATTAAGCCGTTGCATGGCTTTGTTTTCCTTGCGTACTTTGGCATAAAGTTTTTTAATACCGAAAACACTGCTAATAAGTTCGTTTATGGCAACGGTACCCACAACAGGAATAAGCAGTGCCGACAAGTCGCGTTCGTTCATAAAAATACCGGCTTCGCCTGAATGCTCATCCCAGTCAACATCTTTTACATTTACCAGCCCCACGCGGCGTCCTTTATACTCTAAAATAAAATAAAAGTTGTTAAAGTTGTTTATGCTGCGAAACCATTCGCGTTGTTGTTCGGGCGTAATTATTTCCTGATAGAGCATATTCTTCCGGATGGTATCCGAATTTCTCCATTGGCGTATCAGCTCTATGTCTTTTTCTTTTAATCGCTCAACTACCAATCCGTTAATCTCAATCTTCATTTTTTTCGCTTATAATATAAGGTGGTTTTTTATTTTGTGACTGATAAAGCCGGCTGATGTATTCGCCGATAATACCCAAGCTGAAAAGAATTAAACTGGTAGAAAGCATAATGCCGGTAATGATGGATGTGTATCCCAGGGGTACATCGTAAAATATTTTGGCAGCCACATAATAGGCAACAATAAATAAAAACAAAATAGAAGAAAACAATCCGCCGTAAACCATAAATTTAAGCGGAAAGTTGGTATATGAAAGAATTAATTCAACCAAAAAGCGCCATAATTTACCGTAGGTATAACCCGATTTGTTAATGGTACGCTTTTGATGGTTAACCCATGCATAATCAAGTGCGCCGGTGTACCACCACAAAAGTTCATCAATAAAAATAATGTTGTGTGTGTGTGGAAAAATTTTTGTAACAACCTCTCTTTTTATAAGCCTGAAAGATGAAATGGTGCTGGGTCTGTCGAGCAGCCGGCCGCCTGTTTTGCGCACTATTTTGCTGCCCAGGTTACGAACTATCGAATGTTGTTTCTTTTTATACACGCCATAAACCAGATCGCTGTTGTTTTCTTTTTGTTTGGCAATTAATTTACCAATTTCTTCGGGAGGCTGCTGAAGGTCGTCATCAATGGTGATGATAAACTTGCCTTTTGCATGTTCCAAGCCGCAAAAAGTAGCGCTTTGCTGACCATAGTTTTTTGCAAGCTTAACAATGGTTACCCCTTTTGGATTGAGGTTTTTAATGGTTTTAAGCACTTCCCAGCTGTTGTCCATGCTGCCGTCGTCAACAAAAACAAATTCAACGGTTTTGTCAACCGACTTAAAAAAATCCATAGTCTGGTCGTAAAGTTTTCGTAAAGTAAACTCGCTGTTAAAAACCGGAACAACTATGGAATAATCAATCATTATAAAACCAATTGTATCGATTAGTCTTTTTCTTTTTCGACGGTTGCATCTTTTTTAAGGGCTCCAAAAGCTGCCCTGCTTTCTTCTTCGGTAAGGTCGGCTTTTATTTTGCCCGATTTTATCCCTGCTTCTTTTTCTTCAACTTTTTTCATTACCACGTTAAAAACATCCTGAATGGTGTTGGCGTTAATAAATTCATCGGCAACAAGGGTAACATCGTATTCAATATTTACCAGCACTACAAACATGAGGGCGTTAACCGAATCCCAATCCATGCTTTCTCTAAAGTTTGTTTCCGGTGTCAGCTGTCCTTTAGGCAATTCCGGAAATTCATCTTCAATTTTTTGTATAAAATCTTCAATGGTAATTTGCTTCATACTCAATATTTGTTTTTAAGAATGCAAAGCTAATTATTTTTAATTGCAATTTATATTCCTTATAATTAAATCGTTGAACCTATTTGTAACTTACTGAAAATAACATAGATGTTATTAGTTGATATATTTTACTATTTTTGGAGCATGGTTACGTGTTTATTTAGCATTGAATGTGGCCGGCAGGGAATCTACAACAGGAATTAAATTATTTTTATGGCAAAAAAATTACTTCTTATAAATCCGCGAAATCTCTTTCGCAAAGGATTGTTGAAACACCATTTTTCCAACTTTCCACCCTTGGGCCTTGGCATTGTAGCAAGGCTTACTCCCGACGACTGGGAGATAGAGATATTTGATGAGAACTTTGAAGATTTTGAATACATTGAGGCCGATTTAGTTGGTTTAACAGCCTTTACAAGCAATGTTTACCGTGCCTATCAAATTGCAAAGGTTTACCGCGAAAACGGTGTTCCTACCGTGATGGGTGGAGTGCACGTTTCTATGATGACCGATGAAGCGTTAAACTACATCGACACGGTGGTAAAGGGGGAGGCCGAAAGTATTTGGCCTGAGGTGATTGCCGATTTTGAAAAAGGCAGTCTCAAAAGAGTTTACGAAGGTGTCCGGCTTCCGGCCGACCGGTTGGTGCCGGCACGTCACGACCTGTTTCACCCCAACTATGTAACGGCTTCTATTCAAACAACACGGGGATGCCCATGGCGGTGCGATTTTTGTACGGTACATGCTTTTAATGGCACTGCTTATCGGCAGCGACCCGTTAAAGATATTCTTGATGAGTTGGAAATGACCATGGACAAAGAGTTTCTGTTTTTTGTTGACGATAACCTTGTGGGCTATAGTAAAAAGTCGATGGCACGAACCATCGAATTGCTTAAAGGCATGAAAGCGAGAGGACTTAAGCGTGAATGGTTTACACAGGCGTCCATTAATTTTGCCGAAAACGACGAGGTGCTTCAATTGGCGCACGATACGGGTTGTAAGCTGATTTTAATGGGTATAGAAACCGAAAAACTGGAAGGCCTTGAGGAGACCAATAAAGATTTGAATAAAAAAATAGGCTTTGGCCATTACGACGATATTTTTTCTAAAATCCATCAATATGGTATTGCCGTTCTGGGTACCTTTATTTTCGCCCTCGACACCGATACCGCCGAAGATTTAAAAAAACGTGTTGACTTTATTATTAATTCAAAGGTTGATGCTTATCAAACTTCGGTATTAACACCCTTTCCCGGCACGGGTACCTATCGTAAATTTGTGCAGGAAGACCGTATTCACTATAAAAATTTTCCGGAAGACTGGCAGCGAATGCGCTTTTTTGAAAATGTTATCGACCCGATTAACATGACCCATGACGAACTTAATGATGTGCTTTACGAGCAGTGGGGGAGGCTTTTTGACAGGCGAACCATTTTGGATAAATTTAAAATGACCCTTCGCGAAACCAAAGACCCTAATGCTGCTTTTTGGGCACTGGTTACCAATTCGAGCTATGGCAATACCATTTTTGAAGGAACCAACCGCTATTTCGATTTGAGCTCTTTTTTGAGTGTAGTACGTGCAAACTCTGCTCAGTAATCATTTTGATATGAGTAAAAAAAAGCTGTTGTTAATTAATCCGGTTTCGGCATTGCGTAAAGGATTTACGCTTAAAACCGATGCCATGTATCCGCCTCTTTCGTTGGGTATTTTAGCAGCTTTAACCCCCGGCCATTGGGAAGTGGAAATTTTTGATGAAAATTTTGAAACCTTTCACGAACTTATTGAAGCCGATCTGGTTGCCCTAACATCTTTTACGTCATCAGCCTATCGTGCTTACGAAATCGCCTCTGTTTACAAAAAAGCCAACATTCCGGTGATAATGGGTGGTATTCATGCCAGCATGGTTCCCAAAGAGACTATCCGGTATGTTGATGCAGTTGGCATTGGTGAAGCCGAAAGTTATTGGCACAGTGTTATCAGCGATTTTGAAACAGGCAGTTTAAAGCCTTTTTATTATGGCGAACGCTTTTCGATGGATAAGATGCCTTTTGCACGCCACGACCTGTTTCACGAAAAATACACCATCGACAGTATTCAAACAACACGGGGATGCCCCTTTAACTGCAGCTTTTGCTCGGTTACGGCGTTTAACGGCTCTACCTACAGGATGCGTCCGGTGGAAGATGTGCTGGATGAAATTGAAATGGTTACCAAAGACAGAATATTTTTTATCGATGATAACCTGGTGGGATACTCAAAAAAATCGAAAGAGCATGTCAAAGCTATTTTGCAGGGAATGATCGACAGAGGAATAAAAAAGGAGTGGTGGACACAATGTTCGCTTAATGTGGCTGATGATGAAGAGGTGCTTGAACTGTTTGCCAAAAGCGGATGCAGAATGATTTTTATCGGTATTGAAGCGGAGACATCCGAAGGCCTTCAGGATACCAATAAAAAGCTTAACGCCCGTATGGGATTCGACAAATATACCGAGGCGTTTAACAAAATTCATAAGCATGGTATCTCGGTGCTGGGTTCTTTTATTTTTGGCCTCGACAGCGATACGGTTGAATCGCTTTATAACCGGAAAAACTATATCATTCATCAACCTATCGACAGCTATCAAACGGGAATTTTAACGCCGTTGCCGGGTACCAAAATGTATCGTGATTTTGAAGCACAAAACAGAATTATTAAAAAAAATTATCCCGAAGACTGGCAATATTACAGCATTGAAGATGTGGTGATGAAACCGGCGCAAATGGATGCCGAAATGCTAAAAAACAGTATGAAAGAAATTTGGCTTGAGTTGTACGATAAAAAAACCGTTTACCGCAAGTTTATGCGTACGCTTAAAGAAACAAAAGATGTAAAAACCGCTTCCTGGGCCATTACTACCAATTTGGTTTACAGGGCAATGTTGGAGGAAGTGTATCATCTTGAGCCATTCTCATTAGAAGAACTGCTCGGCAAAAATTTTAATCTGTAATTGATTACAAAACAGCCCTCAATATCTTAATCCGACAATTTTTTCTAATAGGTAATACGAAACAGTTGCATTAAAACTTTTCCCCAATGAACGGTTAATAAGAAATTTTTTGCCCTATGAAACATGCCTGTTATGTTTCTACTTTTATCAAAACAAGAAACAACGGTTATGGCAGCAAAACAGACGGTTAAAGCGGAAAAGATATTTGTTTTGGATACTTCGGTTATTCTGTACAATCACAATGCTATTTTAAGTTTTGAGGAAAATGATGTGGCCATACCCATTACGGTATTGGAAGAGCTTGATAATTTTAAAAAAGGAAACGATACAAAAAACTTTGAAGCACGCGAGTTTATTCGTTTTATGGATAAAATCTCGGGCAAAACATCCATGACCAACTGGCGCAGAATTAATGGCCCCGACAAAGGGCGTTTCAGGGTGGTGATGAACGAAAAAAGTAAAAAAGATGCCCGTAAAGTTTTTGGCGACAGCAAACCCGATCACCGTATTTTAAATGCCGCTCTGAAATTAAGAGAAGATCATCCTGAAAAAAAGGTTATTCTGGTTAGCAAAGATATTAACCTGAGGCTTAAAGCAAAAGCTTTGAATCTTAATGCCGAGGATTTTGAAACCGGTAAAATTCAAAATATTGACGAGCTATATACGGGTAAGAGTCTGCTGGAAGGCGTTAAACCCGAAGTAATAGACAAACTCTATTCCGACGGGTTTTGTGCGGTTAAGGCGTTGAATATCGAGAAACCCACACCCAACCATTACTTTATTCTAAAAAGCGAAAATGCATCGGCTTTAGCATTTTACAATCCTGTTACCGAGCGTATGGAGCGGGTTGGCAAGCAGCCGGTATCGCGCATTATGCCTCGCAATGCCGAACAGGTTTTTGCCTTACATGCCCTGTTAAATCCCGAAGTAAAACTGGTTACGTTACAAGGAGTTGCCGGAACCGGAAAAACCCTGCTTGCATTGGCCGGAGCCTGGGAACAGCGCCGAAATTTTAAGCAAATCTATCTTTCGCGGCCCATTGTGCCGTTGAGCAACAAGGACATAGGCTACCTGCCGGGCGATATCAACTCAAAAATAAATCCCTACATGGAACCCCTTTGGGATAACCTGAAATTTATTCAAAACCAATATGGTGAGATGGACAAGGAGTATAAACGTATTGCCGATGCCATCGAAAGTGAAAAATTGCTTATTACACCGCTTACTTATATCAGAGGACGAAGTATCTCAAACATATTTTTTATTGTTGACGAAGCCCAAAATCTTACCCCTCACGAAATAAAAACCATTATTACCCGTGCAGGAGAAAACACCAAAATTGTCTTTACCGGCGACATTTATCAAATTGACACCCCTTATCTCGATTCTCAGTCCAACGGATTGTCGGTATTAATCGACAGGATTCAGCATCAGGGTTTGTATGCTCATGTGCAATTGGAAAAGGGTGAGCGGTCGGAGCTGGCAAACCTTGCCAACGAGTTGCTGTAAATTGATTTTTACAAAATCGCCCTATTACAAATTCTGCTGAGCCTGTGAGCAGGCCGAGCGTTTTGATATTTTGAATTTTTAATTTGGTTTACCCTGTGGAATGGTTTTCAAATTCCACAGGGTGAATTTGTTATTT
>CAYVWX010000026.1:0-19444 GCA_964455635.1 uncultured Lentimicrobiaceae bacterium
TTTCAGCATCTTGTTCGTAAGGAATAACATAATACAATCCTCTTTTTACTCTCATTAAAAGGCCTCGGCGTGTCATGTCGCTGAGTAATTCTCTTAATGCACTGTCATTGGATTTTGGCAATGCTTTTTTTGCAAGTTCATAGTCAAAACAGTGCCTGCCCTGCTCGTTAAAGAACGTTAGAATTTTATTAGACTGTTTTGATATGTACTTATTTCTCATAGTTATTATATCAGGTTGAAACTGATTACAAAGATATAAAACATATTTAATTAAGTTGCAAAAAATGAATTAAAAGATTAATCACAGACTAAATACCGGATGTGAACTGATTAAACGACTATCATTAATCTTCATTGCACGTGTTGGTAAGAAAAAGTTCTTTTGGTTTTTTAAGGTCGGCTTTTTTGCCTGCCGGCAAAACCCAAATGTGCTATTTGTGAGTAAGGTTCTTATTTATATTTCTATATTAATATTCAGCTTGTCTTTTTTTGTGTTGAAAACAACGACATATGCCCCCATCTTTTATCGACTTTAAAATATAACCAATAGGATACCATCCCCATAAATATGCCTAAAATACTGCCGCCCAAAACATCAAACGGGTAATGAACGCCTAAATATACACGGCTGTAAATAACCGTTAATCCCCACAATATCATCATAAGGGTAAACCACTTTTTTTTAAACAACAGGCTTATAAAAGTCACTACGCCAAAACTGTTGGCAGCATGTGATGATACAAACCCGTATTGTCCGCCGCATCCGTGTATCATCCGTAATTTTTCCATAACACCGGGTTGATGGCAGGGGCGCAAACGCAGGAAAATATTTTTAAACAAATGTACCGATGTTTGGTCGGTAAGGGTTACGGTAAGTGCAACAAACAATAAAATAAGTATGGTTTTTAATCCGTACTTTTTGGCAATAAAAAATATGATAAACAGATAAAACGGAATCCAGGTAAATTTAGCACTGGCGAAAAGCATCATCTGATCCAAAAATGGCGAAAAATGGCTGTTAATCCAAAGTAATATACTAACATCAATACTGTTCAGGGCTTCCAACATACGGGTTGTTATTTCTTTTTCTTTTTGTTTTTCTTTTTTCCCATCATTTTAATGGCTTCCTTTTTCATGCTGAAGTATGTTTGGTTATAAGGGTCAAGCCGTATTAAAATATCCAGGTTGGCAATGGCTTTTTTAGGTTTCTTTTTGTCGAGGTATTTTTTTGCTTTTGCCAAGTAATAGTCTTCGCCGTTGCACACATACCCCGGATTTTTTCCTTCAAAAGTAAATAAACCCTCTTCGGTGATGGTTTTGCTTCCTTTTAGTTTAAATTGAATGGGAATCTCAAAGTGTTCATATTTTTTGTCGTGGCACTTATTCCATTGTCCGTTTGTGCTGATAAAAAACTTTTTTACTTCGTTATCAATGCCGTAATGTAAAGGATTTTTAATGGTAACAAACCCTAAAGTGCCATCGCAGGAAACTGTAAAACTTGCAATTATAATGCCCTGAATACAGTTTGTGCGGGCAACGTCAGGGTAGGTTACTGTCGTGTTAAAAACCTTCTCAAAAGTGTAGGTTCCACCTTTAAAACGGTAATCAAGCAGCTTGGATATTTGCTCGTTGCGACTTTGGGCGGGTGTTATGTTTTCCTGTCCGTAGCCTGTTATGCCAAAAAGAAAAATAAATCCGGCAATCACAAACAATCTTTTCATAGTTTTTCTTTTTATAAATAACGTTGGTAAATGTATATAAAAACAAACTGTCTAAAACATATCATCATCATTTTTATCAAGCATAATTTTTACTTCTTGTAAAAAATCTTTTACTTTTCTCAACGTGCTTAAAACCTCCAGTTTTTCAAACTCATCTTTTTCTTTTTTCCGGCGAATGTAATCGCGTGCTCCCTGAACTGTCATGCCTTTTTCTTTGATAAGAAAATAGATAATCCTGAATTTGTTGATGTCATCTTGTGTAAACAGCCGATAGCCTTTTTTTGATTTGTAGGGTTTAATTATATCAAATTCTCTCTCCCAGTATCTTATCAGAGATGTTGCAACCCCAAACATCTCGGCTACTTTACTAACTTTGTAATATACCTTTTTTGATTCTGACATGACGGCTAATCTAACGACTGATTAGGAATTTTTGAAAGTTGCAGCATCTCATCAAACTGTGCCGGGCTAAGGTCGTTAAAAAAGTAATAAATAGGATTTATTTTCCGGTTGTTTTTAATGATTTCGTAATGCAGATGCGGTGCTGTTGATTTTCCGGTATTACCGATGAGTCCGATGGTGCTTCCGCGTTTTATTTTTTGGCCTCTTTTAACCAATATTTTACTCAGGTGTGCATAAAAAGTTTTATAGCCGTAACCGTGATCAATTTCTATGGTGTTGCCGTAACCACGATTTGAGTGCCTTATTTTTATTACTACCCCGTCGCCGGTGGCAAAAACAGGTGCTCCTGTTTTTGAAGAAAAGTCAACTCCCCAGTGAAATTTCTTCACCTTATAAATAGGGTCAATCCGGTATCCAAAATAGGATGAGATTCTTTTAAGGTCGCTAATCTTTACAGGCCTGATACCCGGAATGCTTTTCAGCATTTTTTCTTTTTTCCGGGCAAGTTTGTAAACATCGTCAAACGACTTAGATTGTACATAAATTTCGCTGGCAATTTTATCAAGCTTTTTTGCCGTTTGTTTTAAAAGAGCGGAATTTTCGTATCCTTCCAGTTTGGCATATCTGTTTGCACCTCCAAAACCGGCCTTGCGTACCGACTTGGGAACAGGCTCTGCTTCAAAAATTACCCTGTAAATGTTGTCGTCTTTATTGGCCAGTTGTTCAAGCATGCCTTGCATCTTTTCCAGCCTGTCGTTCATAATTTTATATTGCAGCTTGTATTGTGCCAACTCCCGCTCCATGATCTTCTCTTTGGGCGAATCGAAAAGTGTAAACGACAAAACAAAAATCAATACTGCAATGGCCAACGAACTGGTAAAGAACATAAAAACCCTGAAAAAACGTTGCGGTGTGCTTCGCTTTAACGGCTCATAAGTTTGCGTTGATTCGTTGAATATGTATTTTGTTCTTGCCATAAAGGATGCAAAATTAATAATTTCGAGTAAATTTGCAGCTTAATTATTTTAAGATGTTAAAAATCAAAAGTTAATAAGTTATAATGAACTCATCTCAAGTACGAAAAGTTTTTTTGGATTTTTTTAAAAGTAAAGCGCATCAAATTGTTCCTTCGGCACCTATGGTGGTTAAAAACGACCCGACACTTATGTTTACCAATGCAGGTATGAATCAGTTTAAAGATGTCTTTTTGGGAAACACCAAACCTGAATTTGTGCGGGTAGCCGATACGCAGAAATGCCTCAGGGTTTCGGGCAAGCACAACGATTTGGAAGAGGTAGGCCGCGATACCTATCACCATACCATGTTTGAGATGTTGGGAAACTGGTCCTTTGGCGACTATTTTAAAAAAGAGGCCATTGCCTGGGCTTGGGAGCTGCTAACGGATGTTTATAAAATAAATAAAGAAAATCTTTTTGTTACTGTTTTCGGAGGTGATAAGGCCGACGGTACGGGCGCTGACATGGAGGCGTATAACTATTGGAAAAACTTAATTCCGGAAGAGCGGATTTTGTATGGTTCGAAAAAAGATAACTTTTGGGAAATGGGCGATGTAGGCCCCTGTGGCCCCTGCTCCGAAATTCACATCGACATTCGTTCGGAGGAAGAGAAAAAAACTTTGCCCGGCAGAGAGTTGGTGAACAAAGACCATCCGGAAGTAATTGAAATTTGGAATTTGGTATTTATCGAGTTTAACCGGCTGGCCAACGGTACACTGGAGCAGCTGCCTTCAAAACATATCGACACAGGGATGGGTTTTGAACGTTTGTCGATGGTAATGCAAGGCGTTAAATCTAATTACGATACCGATATTTTTAAGCCTGTTATCAACAGTGTGGCAACTATGGCAGGCGTTGCTTATGGCAATGATGAGCCGAAGGACATCGCCTTGCGGGTTATTGCCGACCACCTGCGGGCCATAACTTTTGCCGTGGCCGACGGGCAACTCCCTTCCAATACGGGGGCAGGTTATGTTATCCGTCGTATTTTACGACGGGCAGTGCGTTACGGCTATACTTTTCTTGGCTTTGAAGAACCTTTTATGTATAAACTGGTTTCGCTGTTAGCCGGTCAAATGGGAGAGGTGTTCCCTGAGTTGAATGCCCAAAAAACACTTGTTGAACAGGTGATAAAGGAGGAAGAGTCGGCATTTCTACGAACGCTGGCGCAAGGAATCAGAAAATTTGAAACCTATTTTAAAGAGCATCCCAATGTTAAACAAATTGATGGCAACTTCGCTTTTGAATTGTTCGATACCTTTGGGTTTCCCATTGATTTAACCAATCTGATGGCGTCGGAAAAGGGTGTTTCTGTTGATATGGCCGGGTTTAAAAAAGGACTGCAACAGCAAAAAGAGAGATCACGAAAGGCTGCGGTTAAAAATGCCGACGACTGGATTGAACTTCTGCCTGATACCGATACAACTTTTGTGGGTTATGATTCGTTGGAATCGTTGTCGAGAATTGTAAAATACCGTAAGGTGGCTACCCAAAAGAAAACTGTTTTTGAGGTGGTGCTCGATAAAACACCGTTTTATGCCGAATCGGGCGGACAGGTTGGCGATACAGGTAAACTGGTTGCCGAAACCGAAACCTTGCACGTGATTGATACCAAAAAAGAAAATAACCTCATTGTTCATTTTGTTGCCGAAGAGCCCAAAGCAGTTAATTTGGTGTACAGGGCTGAAGTAAATGGCGAAAAAAGAACGTTAATTGCTAATAATCATAGCGCTACGCATCTTATGCATGCTGCACTGCGTAAGGTGTTGGGAACCCATGTCGAGCAAAAAGGCTCGTTGGTTTCGTCCGACAGATTGCGTTTCGACTTTTCGCACTTTTCTAAAATGAGTGATGAGGAGGTAAAAAAAGTTGAGCAAATTGTTAACGACAAGATTAGAGAGAACATTCAGGGTGTAATAAAGCAAGACGTCCCTATCAGTGAAGCTAAAGCAATGGGAGCCATGGCCTTATTTGGTGAAAAATATGGCGATAAAGTTCGTGTTGTAACCTTTGATGCCGGGTATTCGGTTGAACTGTGCGGTGGAACGCATGTTAAAGCAACCGGCCAAATAGGATTGTTTAAAATTATTTCGGAAAGTGGTATTGCCGCAGGCGTTCGCCGTATTGAAGCGGTAACCGGAAAAAGTGCGGAAAAGTTTGTGGATGAGCAAATAGCGCTGTTGAAGGCCGTTAAAGCACAATTTAAAAATGCCAACAATGTTCTTCATGCGGTTAAGCATCTTATTGAAGAAAACTCAAACCTGCATAAGGAGGTGGAAAAGCTGGTGGCCGAAAAAAGTAGCAGGCTGGCCGATAACCTCGTGCAAACGGCAAAAAAGGTAAACGACGTTTTATTTATCGGCACAACAGTCGATTTGGATGTGGCCAACGCCAAAAAACTTGCAAATACGTTGCGTGGCAAAGCCCAAAAAATGATGGTTGTGCTGGCACTTCGTGAAAAAGAAAAAGTAAACCTGATAATTGCTTTTTCCGATGAAATGGTGAAAACAGGTTACCATGCGGGGACGATCATTCGTGAAGTGGCAAAATTAATACGCGGCGGTGGTGGCGGCCAACCTCATATGGCTACGGCCGGCGGGAAAAATGCCGATGGAATTGAAGATGCTTTTGCTGCCGCAATGAAAGTTTTGGAAGGCTGATTTGCTGCCACCTGATATTGCTTTTGCAGGTCAACTTTAACCAACTTCAATGCAATAAAATTATTATAAGTGAAAAAAAGTTGTAATTTTATTGCCTTATTTGGTGTGCCGGTTATATATTGGTTTACATTTATCGGAATCTAATAAGGGGTTATTTAAATATTACTTATGAAGAGGAAACATTTTCAGATTGTTACGTTTTTTTTGGCTTTGACGGGATGGTTGCTTTCTCCTGTTGCAAAAGCGCAACAAAATGAAAACTGTAATGATCAGGATCAACTGGTAAACTATTCTATTCTTAGTCCGGTGCAGTCATCCATTAAAAAAGCTACCGGCTGGGCCATGCAAAACAATGGTAAATGGGTTTCGTCACCCAACCGGATTCCTTTTACCGATGACAAAACAAATAAAAGTACCGATCCAAATCGTAAGCTTGGGCAGGATAATTTTATTTCGCTTGAGTTGCGAAAAATTATGATAAAGGATAAGCAATACAACGTGCTTATAAAAAAGTATCACGACGGGGTTTATGAGTTTCCCATTTTACACGAAAACTGGAAGGATTTTGTTTCGCTCGACTACTATGTTTTTAACAGCGAGCTTCTTTCGCAACTTCTCCCCAAGGAGATTCCTTTTAATAAAAAATATGCCGTTAACCTGAATGCATTTGCCAGAGGAACCATTAAGAATTTCGACCCCAAGCGCGAGGAAGACATGATTGTAGGCGATGTACAGCGTATTATGTATGGCGAAGGTGTAAACGACTGGAATCTGGCTTTTGCTGTTTTTCCCATTAAAAACGGAGACAAAGAGGTGGTAAGGTTTAAGCTTATTAAAACTTTTAGGAAAGATTATCTGGTAAGTTATTTTACCGCTCCCGATAATTGGGCCAAACTTTTCGACAGATCGTTTTACGAAGTGCCGCTGCATGTGTTTAAATCGTTTATCCGCGATGCCGAAGAGTATTTTATTCCCATAAAACCGGTTGTTGATACTGCCGACAGTTTGTATTTGAGCTACTATAATCAAGGTGTGTTAAAATATCAGATGGGCGATTATCCAACTGCTATTGAGCTTTTTGTAAAGTCGTTGTCCATTAATCCCAACGTGCAAAATTTTCTTATCTATTCGTACCTTGGAAATGCCCGGAGCAAGATGCATTTATTCAACGATGCAATCGGCGATTACGATAAAGCCCTGGAACTAAAACCAAAAACCATTTTGGATTATGCCGATTGGACAAAAAATTATTATAATCGGGGAGTTGCAAAATATTTTATGGATGACTTAAACGGTGCCTGCCACGACTGGAAAAAAGCGCTGGAAATGGGTTTTGGCCCCGCACACGATTATATTACAAAGTTTTGCACACAGGAGAATGATATTAAGAAAAAATAAATATCGCGTCATCCGCTTGTTAAAACTTAGCCTGCTACTGTTTTCATTGCTTTTTTGGGTTGAGGGTTACTCGCAAAAACTGAACAACGATGCGTATCAGTTTCAGGATAACTGGGTAACAAATTTAAATATGGGGTATTCGCAATTTTACGGCGATGCTTCCAATGCCGGATATTTTCAGAAGTTTAAAGGTCAGTTGGGGTTTACCATCGGTATTTCGGGCAGGAAGATGTTTTCACCTGCTTTTGGTGCCGGATTAAATCTTCAATACGAAAGTTTGAAAAGTCAAAAGTTGATGAACGGGGTAGGACAGCCTGTTAACTTTGCATTAACCGGAAGCAATTTTGATATTAACAGCAATGTTTATGTTGACTTTAATACTCTGTTTAGAGGATTTAAAGAAAACAGAGTTTTTTCGGTTTATGCTACGCTGGGATTTGGCTTTAGTTTTTGGAACACAACCTTATATGATTATGATACCGGTTTTGTTTATAAAAGCGGACTCTCATATGGCGGTGTTAAATATAAAAGCTCGGGACTTGTGGTGCCTGTTGGCGTGGGGGTAAATATAAAGGTGGCTAAAAACTGGTCTGTTAATCTGGAAGGTAACCTGCGTACCGTTTTAAACGATTATCAGGATGTGTGGGCTGACGGATTTGCTTACGACCAAACCTTTATAACTACCGTTGGAGTTTCGTATTATTTAAATTATAAATTTAAGGAAAAGGTTGATAAGTGTGGTTGCGATAAAACACCCTCGCAGCCGCTGGAGCCTGTTTCGGCCTATAAATACACTCAAAAAACACCCGATTACTCATTACACAGTAATAATTACGGTCCTGTCCAGGCTCCTGTAAAGCCCGTAGAGCGTAAAAAGCCGGTAAAAACCGTAACCGATGGTCATTCCACAAAGGGTATTGTTTATCGTGTCCAGATTTTAGCAAAGCGAACCCGTCTGCCTAATATAAATTTGTTTAAAAGAAAATATGGTATAACCGATGATGTACATGAAAATTTTCAAAACGGTGTTTATCGCTATTCAATAGGTTATTTCAGAAACTATCGCGATGCGTTGCGTTACAGCAATGTAATTCGCGGCAAAGGTGTTTTCGATGCTTTTGTTGTGGTGTATAAAAATAATGTTCGTATTGCGTTAACCCCCAATATGAAAAAATAAATCTACTTTAAAATTTCTTTATTCAAACAGCTGTTATCTGAGGTTTAATAATAGATGATACTTGTACCATGTATCATAAACGGCCTTTCGGTGCTAAACCATTCCGGAGCATTTTCTTTGGAAAGAATGTATAATGTTGAGGGTTGTAGTTTTAAATTAACAGTACCCCGAAAATCTGATTTGAGTAGCCGTATTATCTGCCATCTGTTGTTTTTCCATTGATAGATAAAATAGTTCTTATGTGGTTGGAGAATATGGTAAGGGTCAGTTTTGGATAGTGTTGCGTTGCTTTTTGGTTTGGTTATCTGGTTTTGAAGTAATCGTATTTTTCCGTTTTTTTGAAGTAAAAACGGTAAGCCCGCAGGAACGGTCTGCTCTTTTTTTATAATCATCGGCAGGTAAACAATGTCAACGCCCATTTTTGTAAACAGTGCCGTATCATGGTAATTGGAAAAACTCCATTGTACGGGATGCCAGGCTCCGCTGTTAAATACTGCCAGATAGGCATAACGGGCAGTGTCGGTAATAGGAATTTTAAGGTCGGATGTTTTGATGTACTCGTCCGTTACATCATCGTAGTTAAATTGTCCCAAAAAAGCGGGAGTGTGCTCACTCATTTTTTTTATTCTGAATAATGAGGAGGAGTCATCGCTGTATTTTCTGCGGTAAACTTTGGGTATTTTGCCCGGCAAAGTGAGATTGTCGATGGAAATTCCCGGATAGAAAACCGGAATAAACTGATTGTCGGATACTTGTACCACCGGCCAAAAATAACCGCCCGAGCTGTCGGCAAAATAGGGTGTATAGTCCATGGTTGAAGCAATGCCGAAACTTCTGAATGCCTTAACTTCGTAAATGGCTATGTCGCGGTAATTTCCTCTGTGCGATTTTGTAATTTCGCGGAGGGTAGGGTAGTTGTAGTGCAGTTCATAGCGCTTGTCGAAACCAATGTCGGATGTTACTACCTGATGAACTCTGCCAATGAGTGAAAGCAAATTGATGGGGGTGTGGCGCAAGACACTGAATATTTTTTCGTGGTAGCGACTTCTGATAAAATGACGAAAAGATTCGGCTTTTTCGTTGGCGACCCTGTACGGTAGAATATAATTACAAAAATCATTAAACGAATAAATATTTTGTTTGTAAACAGGATGTTGCCAACTTCTGAAGGCCGTATCAATATTGGTTTTAAGAAGTGAAGCATCTACGGTTTTTATATCCAATAAAATGGTGTCGTGGTCAATTATAAGCGGGCCTGTTTTTGTTTTGAGCAAACGAAGGTGCTTTTGCAGCGTTGAATAATCGGGATAATCTTTTAAAGGAAAAAAATATTTCTTTCCCGTCGAATCGGTTATTTTATAATCAATTTCGTATTGACAGCCCATGTTGGCGATAAGGTAGTAAAGCGACCTGAGTTTCAGCGAGTCGTCCGGTGCTTCGTACGAAACCATAGCCTGCAGAAACTCTACTTTATGAATACCCGATGCATCGATGACCCGCCTGACTGATTCAGGTATTCCGGGTTTGTCCGATTTTAAGCAGCCATAGCCGGTTCCGGCAATCAGTAGCAGAAGTAACAGATAATATGGTTTTATTTTAAACACCTTATAGCAAAGATAAAACAAAAATTTTTGTGCAATGCAGCGGTTTTCGATATGCGTTAAGTGAGTGTGATATCTTCGGGAGTGTTTGTCAGGTTCAATGGGTTTGTTTTTTGTTCTCCTCGACAAAATATTTCAGCTTATTATTTGCATACTTCCGCAGTGGCTTAAAGGTAATGCAGATGTTAAATGCAGAAATACAATGTATCCTGTTGTAATGGTAAGGGCCGATTTATTCAATGGTTTTTTTCTTTATTTTTGCTTTAGCCGATAAAAAATATTATTTCTGTTTAGTTACTGCCAACCATATATTTTTAGTTTTCCAGATACGGTTATTTCAGCACCTGTTTCCAGTTTTAACAAAAAACATTCAACGGTATCCGTAGCCGGAATATACGGGAAATTTGCAGCTGTGGCAGGAATGGTAATTTCAGTTGTCCAGTCGGGAATTGTACCCGTATTCCAGTTGGCGGTATTATTCCACAGGGTATCGGAACTACCTGTCCATGTGGCTGTTGTTGTATCTGCAATTACCAACGTGTAATCTTCCACTTCACCATAATCGGTGTTGCCGCAGGGGTACGTTCCGTAATCATCGTAATAATGTGTGCGGATACGCATACGGGTGTTTCCTGCTGTCGCTGTATCGGGAACCGTAAAATCAAAACTGCCTCCGCCACCATTGTTAATATCAACAACCATCTCTTCGCCGGCATCCCAAAAATCTCCGTCACGGTTCCAGTCAACCCATACAAAAACATCTAAGTAAGGTGCATAAGCGGGGTCGGTAACGCTGTTGTCAATGATTAGTTTGTGCGTTTTCCCGCGCAGTACTTTTGTCGATACCGTTGTCCAATCTTCGTAATACTTATCGTTGGGGTCGGCATCTCCTACATTGGTTGTTCCCGAACTGTTATCAATTTTACACAATTGAACGCGGCTAATGTAACCCCACGAGTTGTGTGAATATGCCTCGCAATATCCTGAAGGGTCGTTTCCGACAGTAATATAATTTGTTTTAACCCCGGTACTGTTGCCATAGCTGTTTTGAACAACCAGCGTAACCGTGTAGCTGCCTGTGTCGGCAAACTGAACCTGAGGGTTTTGTGAGCCGGAAGTTGTTCCGTTTACATAGGTAACCGTTGAAGGTGAAAAGGACCAGCTCCAGCCGGTGGGAATATTTGAGGAGGCATCGAAAAAATCAACCTGTTGATTAACGCGGGGCGTAAGTATGGAAGCATAAAAATCGGAAACGGGAGCCACATGATTAGTAAATCCGCCATCCATTACCAGCGAAAAGGCCTGACGGTTGTTTTGTAAAGTCCCTTTATGGGTTATTTTTACCTGATAAACATGGCCTGAGTCGGCTTGTGCAATATCTACCTGCTCAACGTTATCCACATTGTTTTCACCTTTTACGGCCGGATTCGAAGGATTGTCTTTGTCAAGTTTCCACGGGTAATAAACTGTGTTTAAAGTAGTATCGGTAATTAAAAGGTTTAAATCGTTTACTAAAATAGTATCGGGCGGGTCAACCGAAACAGGCGGAATCTGACCTACCGGATCGGTCCATACCAAAGTAAAACGCAGGGAGTTGGTGTCGTTAGCTACAACATATCTGATGCAGCTGTCGCCATTGTCCAGTACATTTTCATAAATTACATCGGTGGTGTCGTCTTGGGCAATTTTTAAGGCTGCTTTTTCAGTGTTCATCAGACCCCATCCGTAGGAGTAGTCCGGGCCATCATTGTTTCCCGCTTCGTCGGCTGTATTAATGATGAGTGCTTTCAGGGTGGCAGATCTCATTTTTTCACCTGTTCCAAAAACATTTTCGTATTGTTGAATTAGCAAAGCTATGGAACCTGTTACCGATGGTGCCGACATGGAAGTGCCGCTTAAATGCAGGTAGGACGCATCACCTGCTGAGCTTGTTGAATAAAGGCTGTATCCATTGGCAACAATGTCAGGTTTTATACGTCCGTCGTCTGCCGGCCCCCACGAGCTGAAGCTGGTCATTACCACATCCGACGGTTGTGTGTAGCCCGTAGTAATGTCGTTGACGGCTCCAACGGTTAAAATATTTTTGGAAATACCTAACTGGTCAATGCAGTCGTATGGCCCGTCGGGCGGATGCCCTGTGCCCGAATCATTTCTATCGTTCCCTGCCGATTTAACGATTAAATAATAGGGGGCATCGTAAGCAACCTCATCCCAAACCTGCGAGGTTTCATCGTAAAAACCGAATTTGTAATCCTCGTCGTTGCTTACGGTGGTGTCGCCCCACCAAGTTGAACCGTTCCATCCCCGTAAAAAACCGTATGAGTGGTTGCTTACCAGCATGCCGTTTGCTGCTTCCATAGCCATTTCGGAGCCGTCGTAATTCCAGTCGTGCGACTCAAGCGAAGCCGCAGGAGCCATCCCTTTTGCCGAGGCGGTTACCCCTGAAGCAATAATAGTACCTGCTACATGGGTTGAGTGGTAATGAACATCTGCAGCATCGTTGTTGTGCACCCTGCTGCCAAACTCCTGATGCGTAGTTCGCACACTTCCGGCATCCCATTCGTAAGCAGTAACGCCTGAGCCTGTTAACGACAACCCGGCACCCCCTCCGCTATAAACTTTATCGGTTGAAATGGTTTTGGCAGCGTTTGCATTATCGGTTATATAATACTGAGGAACTCTTCGGTTATCAATAAATTGCAATTCAATGGTGGTGCCGGCACTATCTTTTCTTAAGGTATAACCTTGTAACGATGCACCATAGGCAGCTCTCTGTTTCCTGACGGTTTCCAGTGCTTTTTGAGCAGAGGCGAAATGTATTAGTTTATTACGGTTTGTGGTTATTTGTGCATTGACTTTCAGACTAAGCATGATGAGTATGGATGTAAAAATCAAAAGCAGCTTTTTACCTGCTGCCTGTTGTCTGATGAATAAATTGTAGCGCATAATTTTCCCGTAACAATTTTGTAAAAATATAAAAAAAGAGGCAACCTGTTAAGAGTGCCTCTTTTTTTTGATTTTCAATTAATAATTATGCAATCCTTCTTCGGTAAGCAACTATCATAAAAGTAAGCATGAAGAAGATGCCTGCAAACACAGCCCAGTTGGATAATGGTATCGGAGGGGCCTGTGTTTCTTCAATGGTAAAGTCATCAACTCCGGAGTTGTCGGTATAATATCCGTAAATTGATGTTCCTACAAAGCGGAATTGAACGTTGTCCGATTTATTAAAGCCCAAATCAATACTTGTTTCAAACCAGGAACCGGTAGTGGCATGATCAAACGTTTTTAACGTACTCCAGGTAGTACCGCCATCCAACGATACTTCAAAAGCAATCGGGTTGGTTGCTCCATTAGGGCCAATCCATGTCCAGAAACTGACCTTATACCATTTATTGGTTGTGGATAAGTCGAATATGGGGGTTAATAAATTAAACGGGCTGTGAGAAGTCTGAATAAGATAATCATCAAGCAATGCATAATATCCTGTTCCCGAGGTGTGGTCGGCAGTGGGGCCGTGAGAATTGCTTGTAACAAACTTCCATTCGCCACCGGCATCTGTGGGGTCGTTGGTCCAACAGTTTTGAATGGCTCCTGCATTTTCAAAATCAGCCGTATAGGGGAAAGTGGTAATTTTAGCAGGACAGGCAGTTGTAAAATGAAGGGGGCCGATATAGTCGCTGCCACATTCTGTTCTTACATAAGCATCGTAGGTAGTACCTCCGGTTAAACCACTTGCAACAACAGTGGTGTCGGAAACATTGCCACTACTTACCACATTGTTACCCTGGCCATCTCCCAATGGAACAACTTCCCAGTCGTAGCCCGTGCCAAGTGATGCAGGATTCCATGATAACCTGACTGTGGTAGCGGTTTCTTCAGAAGAAACTAAGCCGCTGGGTTTAAAACAAGACGGAGCGGTAATGCTAATGTTATCAACATATGCATTGTCGCCACCGGGTGTACCGGTACCATTTGCATTGTTGTATTTACCACTATGCTGCAACGATAGCGTAAAAGTTGTTCCTGCATAGGCACTTAAATCATAGGTAAGTGTTTGAAATGCATCACTATTTTGAGTAGATGGGTTATAACTGCTACCTACCTGAGTTCCGTTTACCACAACTCTAAACCATGAATACTTTGCCCCGTAGCTATAAGTTTGTTTTAAATCAAAATCAAGTTGAACTACTGTTTCTGCAGTGGCGTCAACAGTAATATTTAAAGAAGAAATATGTGAAGCATTGTCATTCCAGGCCTGGGTTTCGGTGGTAGAGGACGAGTATCCTGTCCAATCGGTTGATGTTTTACCCTCCATTTGTACTCCGTAGCTGCTTGCATTGGCTGATGCGGCATTAATAAAGAGGTCGGACTGGCTGGCTGAAACAGGCCCGATATGTGGCCCGTAGCTATTTGTTTCAAAATCTTGTGTAAAAGGTATGGTAGTTGGTGTTGTAGAAGTATAAAAAGTACTGGGGCCTACCCATGCACTGGTGTTAGCATTATCTTGTCCGCAATCGCTGCGCACGTACCAGTCGTAAGGTGTACCGGCACTGCCACCACTCCAGGTGTAAGGATTGGCTGTTACATCGTTGGCTGTGGGAGTTGTAGTTTGGATTGGCGCAGCGCTACCGGCTGCTACAACATAAATATCCCAATGGCTGCCCGAAGCATCAGTCCAGCCTAAATCGGCTCCGGTAGTTGTGATGTTGCTCTCGCCTTGAGCGGTGGGGTCAGGGCAGGAGGGAACATAAATTGCAGGTCCAGTTACGTCATCTACCCCTATGTTATAAGAACCCCAATCGGAAATTCCTTTAAAACGAATTAATACTACCGAACCTACAAAGTTTTGTCCTTCAAAGCTGCTTAAATCAATAGTGGTTTGAAACCAACCTGCTCCAGCTTGCCCTGCAATATAATTTGTGGTTCCTGATGTCCAGCTTACTCCGTTGTCGTTGGAAACATCAACATATAATTCAGACGAACTACCATAAGATCCACCAATGTAGTAATAATTAGCCCAAAAGGCAAAAGTTTTATCAGAAGTAGTAACAACTAATTTTGGTGTAATCAAATAAGCAGGGGTTGATCCGCTTATATCATAGCAAT
The DNA here is from genome assembly GCA_964455635.1 of uncultured Lentimicrobiaceae bacterium. Taxonomy (GTDB): domain Bacteria; phylum Bacteroidota; class Bacteroidia; order Bacteroidales; family F082; genus B16-G9. Next base: position 15,085 of record CAYVWX010000026.1, read on the forward strand.
CATACCGGGCATATTGGTCTGCCCCGGTAGTGTGGTCTGCCGTTTGGTTACTTTGATCCCAGTCATTCGAGCCTGTTTGAAGTGACCATCCGGATGGAGGAAATGTAGCACCATCAAAATTTTCGCTGAGTTGCCCAAACGAAATAGTGCTGATAAAAAGACCTAAAACAAAAAGTAAATTTCGTTTCATAATAAATGCATTTAGTTAATAATTTTAAAATGAGCGGTGGTTAAGTTGTTAAACCAAACCTGTTACAAAAACGTAAAAGTAATAAAAATCAACAAAAAATAAGAATAAAACATCTATCAATATATAAGTGGTGTATTATAGGCGGTAAGTGTATTTGGTTTATTTGTAAACGGAAAAAGAATTTGAAATAAACCAGATAATTATTGTTAACAATGATCTTTTAAAGTGGCAGTTTTGTTAAAAGTAACCCTTGATTTTGATGTGGCAGATGGAAAAATAAATATTTTTTGGTTTACAAAATTATTGAAAAAAAATCCTCCTGCTACAAGCAGGAGGATTACAATATTTTACTAACTAAACTTAGTTAAATAAAAAGCTGATAAGGTTATATGTCATGCTATACACAGCATACAACAGTTAAAGAAGTTTTATTCTTTAACTAAACTATACACTTTTTTGCTACCGTAAGCAGCGCCTAATCCCAAAAGGATAAACAGGCCGCCACCAATAGGCGCACCACCACCGGGACCGGGGCCGTCTCTTTCGGGGCCTTTGTTTTGCATAGACGGATCGTCCTTTGCACCGGGCGACTGTGTTTGAGCATTTGTAAGATAAGGTAATGCGGTAAACAAGGTTACGGCTACCATCAGGGTGAGTAATTTTTTCATTTTATTAATTTTTTTACTTAGATATTTCAGGGTGTAAAGATAATAATTTTTTTAATATTGAAAAAAATATTGAAAAAAATATTTTTCGCAATGTTATCAACAGGGATTAAGTATTCTTTCGTTTTTTGAAAACATGGTAAAGCAAGTCGTCTTTTATGACCAAAATAAGGGCTACGATATAAAAATTGTCAAGCATCATGTCAAATAAAAATTGTTGAAATGATGAGTTATAATAGCCGGTTAAGAAGATTAAAAAGATAACCTGAATTAGAATAAAAGTAATTGTGTTTATTGCCAGGAGTTTTAATGCGGCTTTGTAATTAAGTGCAAAAAACAAAAAAAGCTGCCAGGATAAAATTATTACAAATGGCTCCATCAGTCCGCCTGTTTCTTGCGGGTAGTTTCCCATACGCCCCTGAACTCGTGTATATACCCTAAACTGAAAAGTGTTTTTAGTATCAATCTTTTCAAGGTCAATTCTGGTATCTTTTTTAATCACTTTTAATACGGGATTGGTGATTCCAATAAGAGCTTTTTCGTAAATGTTTTCCAGACCCGTTTCCCAGAAAAAGAAAGTTATTATGGAAATTAATATCAGAAGTAGAATCTTTTTAATGTACGTAGAAAGCATATTTAATGGTTTTTTGTAATGTCAGCGGATGTGTCCTCAGTTAATTTCTTTTCAGAGGGCGATGCTGTGTTGTAACGCCATGCCCAAATTAAGAATACTAGAAATCCAAATAAAATATTCCACAGGTAATCGTGTACAATGTGAAACAAACTTTCGGAATAGCTACCTATTAACCCGACGGTTATAAATCTTAAGTTGTTAATGATAAAAACCGCAACCATAAATATTAGCAGCGTTAATATTTTTTGTTTCCATCTGACAGGAGATAGTAAGCTGAGAAAAAACACAAAAATATAGAAATTGTAAGCCGTACACTCCATTACTACTTTCATGGTATAACCATGGATGGTTAAAAACGGGAAGGCCGGGCTGGATACCGGAATAAAGAACATTTTGCTAAATAGGAGTGAAGAATTCAGTGTAAAATTAATAAATAAGGTTGCAACCTGATTTTTAATAAACGGAAGATGTAAAATGACAGAAGTAGCAATCCATAAAATAACGGCTACAATTAAAGGAATAAACTGCTTGATGAATTTTTTTTTCGCAGCGGCCTTTGCTTGCTTGTTGGCTTCTTTTTCTTTCAGTTTACGATGTTTGCTCATTTTGCAGGTAGTTATAAAGTACTCATGTATTTAGCAAAAATAAAAAAAGCCACTTACAAAGTGGCTTTTTATAAAAAATCTTTTATTAACTATGCAATTCTTTTTTTGTATTTAAATGCAATAAAGGTACCAATTAAAAGGACACCTATTAATATGGCCCAATTTGAAACAGGTACAGGTGCTGCATCTTCGGTACCGCCTAATTCAAAGCATAAATCGTAATTGTTTCTGCCTGCGAAGTAATTTGATGATTGTTCCCATGTGTCAGCCCATGTTCCGCCTAAAACCTGATCGGGATCCTGATCAGCAAATACATAATTAATCTGAGGGCTTTGGTTCCATGCAATTCCCCACTGTCCACCTGCGGCATAACTCATTACGGCAAAAACAGAAATCCAGTAATGCCCTTCATACAATTGAATATTTGAAGATAGAGGGATATCAAATTTGTTTCCTGTTTGCGAATAGGATAATCCGGTTTGCTCGTATAAAAGGGTTCCCGGTAAATTGGGAGTACCACCGTTATCGCTATAAATTTGTACGGTAAAGCTTGTGGCTGTTCCCGAACCGTTCCAGTAGGCTCCTATGGTGGCCACTGTTTCAATAGTCCATCTTTTGGATGCAGGAACAATAAAATCATCTGCAATTTGTGCAATATGATTGCTGTAATCGGTAAATTGTTGTGATGCAACTGCACCAATAGAATCAACAGGGGTCATCTGTGAATACAATGTAACTGCCGTGCTTCCATAATTTCCGGGGACAATTGTACCACCGGAGGGTGTTTGAGCCATCATAAAGGTGGTCATAAATGCGGAAAGCAAAATCAAGGTAAATTTTTTCATGAGTTAATCTTTTTAATTTTTTTAAATTAGTTAAAATTATATTTATAGCAAAGATAAAAGAATTTTTTATGTTAGCCCGAATAAAAGTTAAAATTTTTTTAACTTTTTTGTTGGAATAATTATCCTAATTTTGGTGTTATGAATAGGATTGTAGTCAGATGGATTGTTTTTAGCATTTTTATAGCAGGTATGTCGTTACCGGCATTATCGCAAAATACCGCAGATAATGAGGTAAATACAGCTCTAAAACCCGTTGCGTCAAATCATTTGTCAGGGTTTAACCCAAAGGTTACCGTTAGCCTGGGAACCTGGTTTGGAAGTCCATTGGCGGGTATAAATACTTTCGGAACTTATATTTTTCCGGAGTTGAATACTTCATTAAATCAAAAATTTTCAGTTAGCGTGGGGGTTGGCTATATCTCGATTTTTAACCGTGTAGGTACAGGCATGCATTCGCTTTATGAACATTCTTTCCGGCAGTATGGTTCGGTGTATGTAAAAGGTAATTATCAAATTAACAAGCAGGTTGCCGTTTCGGTAGTTGCTTATAAAACTTTTGGAATTCAGCCGGTAACAAAAAAGGAAACCGTAAATCCGCGTGCGTTGGATATGGAAAATCAGGGGATGACGATTAATCTTAACTATAAGGTGAATGAGCGCTTTCAAATTAATGCCGGTTTTTCTTACAACAAGCGAAACTATAATCCGAATTATTATCATCAGGAGTTTTATCAACCCGGAAATTCCCTGTTTTTTTATAATCCGTAAGGAAAATACTTTTGTAAAATAACTTTAAACACCTTCAATCACAGATATCTTTAAAAGTATGCTTGTAGTTTTATCTCCGGCCAAAACAATCCGTACCGATATTTCTGTTCGTGGCGATTTTACCATTCCGGAATTTCTTGAAAAATCGGAAAAGCTGATTTCATCATTAAAACGGTTAAATATTGAACAACTTTCATCGCTTATGCAGATAAGTCCTAAACTGGCTCAATTGAATTTTGAAAGATTTCAGCAATGGACACTGCCTTTTACATCTGAAAATGCACGGCAGACAATCTTTTCTTTTAAAGGTGAAGTGTTTAACGGATTGGATGCCGAATCGTTAAGTCGTGAAGAGGTGGCTTTTGCACAGGGTCATCTTGTAATTTTAAGCGGACTGTACGGTGTTCTCCGCCCGCTGGATTTGATAATGCCCTATCGTTTGGAAATGGGTACTAAGGCATCTGTTGCCGGAAGCAAAAATCTTTATGCTTTTTGGAAAAGATCCATCACCCTGAGTTTGAGAGCCATGCTTGATAAACAGCATGACAATGTGCTTGTTAATCTGGCATCTAACGAATATTTTAAAAGTATCGACATAAAAAATCTTAACGCAAAGGTGATAACACCCGTCTTTAAAGAAAGTAGGGGAGGCG
>CAYVWX010000027.1:0-5496 GCA_964455635.1 uncultured Lentimicrobiaceae bacterium
AAGGGTAAAAAGTTTTTACAATCCCGCAGGATTACAAATCCTGCTGAGCTTGAGGTTTTTTTCTTAAAACCACAAATAAAAACTCAAGCTTAGCAAGATTTGTAATCCCATTTATTTTACTCCGGCTTTTTAGCCGGTGTTAATCAACACAAATCATCGGCTTTAGCCGTTAAAAACGTTAACGACCAGAGCCGGTTTGTTATGCTTAGATTCGCCTCGCTAAAGTACGATGCAAAAACAAAAATACAATATGTATAAAATAATGTTGTATTATAAACAAAAGCCTATATATCAATCCGTCTTAAGTTGCTGAACAATATTTTTGAATGCAGGGGTGTCTTGTAAATGAATAAATGCTTTTTCCGATAGCAGAGCTGCCTTGTCATTAAATCCCAAATCAACAGCTTTTTGCAATGCCTGTAATGCTTTTTCGTTTTTGTTTTGTTGTGCATACCAAACGGCTGTTAAATAGTAACGGTCATGATTGGTAAAATCGGCCAGTTTGTAAATTGTTAAAAATTTTTCCGCCTGATGTATATTATGGTTTTTTATTGCTTTATCGGTATAAATATACGAAATCATGCTCAAATAGCTCAGTAATCTTTCGTTGACAAGTTTTTCGTTTTTGCTTTTGGCCATGGTTGCCTGCTGTTGCAACACACTTACCTTTTTACGCCACCACAGGGTATCTTTTTCTTCCATGGCGCGGACTAATATACGTTGTTGTTCAATTTCTTTATTCTCCAGTCCGTCCGATAAAGTGGCCTGCGAAAAAGTATATTGACTTTTTTGGGCTCCGTTAAGCATCATTTTTATGGCATCGCTCATCACTTCCACGGGTGGCCATTGGTGCTTGCCGTCGAAGGTCAGTAAAAAGCTTTTCCACCGGTTTGCCTTTAGCTGCCGGTTTAAATTAACCAGCTCTAAAAAATTAAAATCTTTGTTGCCCACCACACCAACCCAGATAAAACTTTTGTTTACCGGATTTTGAACCTGTGGAAATCCGGCGGCGCATCCCACAACGCCTGCCACATTGCCATTATACAGGGCAACAAGAGTGGCAATACGGGCGCCGCCTGAAAAACCTGCTGTGTAAATTTTGTTTTCATCAATGTGTATTCTCTCTTCCACATCGCCCATAAAGGCCGAAATAATATGGTTACGAACCCTGCCCGATTGTCCGTTTTTTGAATTGTTGGAAGCTGCCAAAATCAGGTTGTATTGGTCAGCAAGGGTTTTGTATTTCTCCAAAGGTAAGGTGCCGCGGGCATGGGCATCAAAAATAAAAATGATTTTGTTTTCCTTTTTTACATCATAACCGGCCGGCAGATAAAGGGCATACGAAAGTGTTGTGTCAGAACGGATGACAACCTTTGGAAGTACCTTTCCGGAAGGAAAACGGGCGTAGGTTTTGTTTGATTTCGACGTTTCTTTTTGTCGATTTCCCGGTGAACACGACATCAAAAACAGGGCCGTCAAAACAAAAAATAAATTTCTATTCAAAAGCATCTGTAACCAGTTTCACAAAATTATTATAATCAAATTCACCGTGGCCGTTAAGGCCAAAACGTACAATCACCAACTTTTTTGAAGGGATGATATAAACCCGTTGTCCATGATAGCCGTCGCAGAAGTAAGTGTCTTTGGGGGCATCGGGCAACTCTTTGGGTTGCAGCCAAAACTGGGCTCCATATTCGCCGTTAGAACCTTTTGTGGGGGTGGTGGTATAATCAATCCATCCGGCAGGCAGAATATGCTCACCGCGAGCCACCCCGTTGTGCAGGTAAAACAGGCCGTAGCGTGCCCAGTCGCGTGCCGTGGCAAAAATGTACGACGAGCCCACAAAGGTTCCGGAGGCATCGGTTTCAAAAACTACACTTTTCATCCCCAACTTGTTGAAAATGGCCTTGCGCGGAAATTTCCAGTATTCCGTATCGTTTTTAAACTGGCGCCGAATAATCAACGATAAAATATTGGTAGTACCCGAAGAGTAATACCAAACCGAGTCGGGAGGATAAGCAGCCGGTTTGTTTAAAGCAAAACCACCCATGTCGCCTTTTTGGTACAACATAATGGTGGCATCCGAAATGTCGGTATAATCTTCAACCCATTTCAGGCCGCTGCTCATGCGCAGCATGCTATTCAGTGTTATGTTTTTCCGGTTATCGGCCTGCCACTCTTTAACCGGAGCCGGAGCATTTACCTTAAGTTTACCCTCTTTTACTAACACGCCAATCATTGTGCTGGTAACGCTTTTGCTCATCGACCATCCCAGCAAACGGGTGTTTTTTGTAAAACCTTTTAGGTATCGCTCTGTTATAAAATTAGTGTCGTAACAAATAACAACTGCTCTGGTGTTACCGCGGTTAAAGGCGCTGTCGAGTGCTACCTGCAGCTTTTGCCGATTTACTTTAATGTTATCACCGGCAGGTAATACATCGCCATAAGGCCAGGCAATGGTGTCGGGATTTTCGGGTAACTTTTTCTGGATGAGCTTTTGTTTACGGACCGTTGCCTCATCGCCGTCGGCAAGCAGTGTGCAACCCAGCCCTTCGCGATAAATGGCTTTTTGTTTGGCAGTGCCCACAAAGGTGCCCGTTACGCTTTTGTCGGCCCTGTTAACAACATTTTTTGAAAGAGACAGAAAAAAGCTGTTTAGTTCATTTGCTTCCACATCAGCCTGAGAACGGTCGCTCATAAATACCCATGAACCTACCATCTTTGCAGAAAATCCGGTAAATATAGGGGCTCTGTCGAGCAGATATTTAGCACCATATCCAAGGGCTAAAAAAAATACAATTAAAACAAGGTATAAAGTCTTTTTCATCATAGTGATTTTATTGATACATTTCAAAAGTAAATAATTATAGTTGATGGGGCCTTTTTTTTCTTTAAAAATTAGTAACGGATTTTTGTGAATCGGGAATTAAAGGGCGATGTTTCAATAAATTTTTACATTTGCACACTATTTGCGGCAGTAGCTCAGTTGGTAGAGCATCAGCTTCCCAAGCTGAGGGTCGCGGGTTCGAATCCCGTTTGCCGCTTTTTCTTTTTCAACAAAGATAAATGATAATGATAAAAAAATTAATGTTGCTGTTATTGGTTGTTGGTTTTGCATTTCCTATGAGCGGGTATGCCCAGTTTGGTATCCAAAACAGAATCAGGTCGAAGTACGAAAAGAAGTACAAAAAAATGGGCAAAGAAAAAGCTGAGGAGCAAGCCCAAAAAGGACTTGATAAAGCAGAAGACAAAGGTATGGAAGAGGCTGATAAAGGCCTTAACAAAGCCACCGATGCAGCCGACCCCGCTATTACCAAGGCAGAAGAAGCTCAGGAAAAAGGTGAGGACTATGCCGTTTACGGACTGAAAAAATATCAGGGGTTTGCAGAAGGATATGAACAGGATGTTGCTTCAAAAGATCCGGCAGACTACAGAAAATATCCGTTTGAATCGGCCATTGTAAAGTATAAGCTGGAAGGCTCTGAAGAGGGAGAAAAAATTGTTTACATGGATATGGGAGGTTACGAAATTGCCGAGTATAAAACCATTAAAAAGAAGCGAAATAAGGTTGATAAGGAAACAGTTATGCTGATCGGTGCCAATATGGTTACCCTTGATTACAAAAACAAGTCAGCGGTAAAAATGCACAACCCCATGGCCTATTTGTTGGCTGACCCTGACCGCGACTGGCAAAAAACCGGTGAAAAAATGCTGATTAAAATGGGCTACAAAATTGTTGGCAACGAAACCATCGAAGGAAAAAATTGTGCCATCTGGAAAAAAGGCAAACAGAAAATGTGGTTGTGGAAAGGCATAACCCTAAAATCGGAAGATAAGGCAGGTGGTAAAAAAACTACCGAAACAGCTGTTGATATCAAAACGAATGTTAATGTTCCTGTAAAATATTTTCAGGTTCCCGATGATTTTGAGCTGCAAGTTGTTAGCGCCAAAGATATGCTTCCGCAAGTTACTGATGAAGAAATAGATCAGGCAACTAAAAGTGATGAGGATCTTGACGAGATTTTAGATCAAATTGAAACCATGTCATATTCCGATTTTAAGGCTAAAGTGCTTGAAGAAGATCCTGATATGTCTGATGACGAAATACAGAAAAGTTATCTTTATTTAAGGCAAAAAGCCAGAAGGCGGCATAAAAAGTAGCGTACGTTATTTATTGTAAAAATATTTTGAACCGGTAAACAGGGTTTTTACTATTTGTCCGTAAACACTTTGATGGCGTAAAGCAATTTCAGGCCAAAGAAAAGAGGTTTTATTAACGGTTAGATTGTGTGCCAGCCGGCTGTGGTACTCCTCATCAGAAAGCACTTTAATAATGGCTTCTTTGTACTCTTCGTCGGTTTCGGCTATAATACCTCCTTTTACAATGTTGTTCCAATGCGTAAAACTTTTTAAAGGCGACAGCACTACCGGTACATTAAAGGCGATACTTTGTGCCAGAATCCCGCTTTGGGCACCAATTTCGTAAGGCAATGCCAACACATCGGCAGCGCTCATAATGGTGTCGAATGTGTGCTGTGGAAACTGCCCTGATAAAACCATAATATTGTCGATGGCCGGTGAACTGTTAATGAGATCGAAAAAATATTTCCGGTACTCACCAAATTCCAGTCCGCGCATTTTGCCGCTCACAAGCAAAACTACGTTATCCATCCGGTTTACAATTTCCGGAAAAATTTTTACAATACGGTGAAATCCTTTAGACGGCCTGAAATAGCCCGATAATAAAATAACTTTTTTTCCTTCGATGCCCAAAAGCTTTTTTGCGTTGGGAACTTTTTTTGTAATTCTTACACCATGCGGAATAACGTAATATTTATCGCGATTGAGCGGAAAATAATTTTCCAGTGTATTTTTTTGATACTCTTCGTGTACAATCACAGCGTCGCTGGTAGTTGTAATGCCGTCTAAAATAATACGTTGGGTGCGGTCAAGGTCTTCGTACAGTGTGTGAAGCGTAGTAACAGTGGGTAACTGCGCAATTTTACAGCGATAAAGAAAATCAAGCAGCTGCACCCCGCTTTCAGTACCATACAGGTTGTAATCGTGTTGGATGTTAATAACATCGGGCGTTAGTTTAGAGCTGATGTGAAACAGCTTTGTTGCGATATCGTTGTCCAACGGTGAGTAAACAGGAAAAACATTGTCGCCTTTAGCGCCGTTTTGACTAACGATAATTACTTCCTCGCCAAGATTCTGAACTGCTTCTGCCAAATAGTTGGTGTAAGAGGCAATGCCACATTCGATAGGGGGATAAGTTGAAACATAACAAACGCGCATAATGGTTGGTTTAATGATTGCTACAAATTTGAGGTTTTTTTTAACCAAATCCAATTTTTAGTCAGAAAATTTCAAAGAACAAATTTAACAGGCTTATGCTACCCGCTTGATAATTATACAATGTATTAATGGTACAATGATACAATGAACCTGTTACCCGCTTGATAATTATACAATGAATTAATGGTACAATGATAT
>CAYVWX010000027.1:5596-9546 GCA_964455635.1 uncultured Lentimicrobiaceae bacterium
AATGAACCTGTTACCCGCTTGATAATTATACAATGAATTAATGGTACAATGATATAATGAACCCGTTATTCGCTTGATAATTATACAATGAATTAATGGTACAATTATATAATGAACCTGTTACCCGCTTGATAATTATACAATGAATTAATGGTACAATGATATAATGAACCCGTTATTCGCTTGATAATTATACAATGAATTAATGGTACAACTATATAATGAACTGGCTACCCATTAAACCATAGAACCATTACACCATTGTACCATTGTACCATTATATCATTGTACCATTAATTCTCGTGTATTTTGTATTCTAATTTCCTATTGATTTTCTGCCCCTGTTAAGCAACACAACCAGAGTAAGGCTTAAATCGCCAAATAAAATAGCAGGGTGAGCATTGCGCTCGATATGATAAACAGCTTCGTTGAGTGCCTCGTAAAAATCATATTGGTTCGATTGATTAATATATTTTGCAAAACTGCTGAAAAAAGTTTTTTCATCCGGTTTTCCTGTAATCAGGTTTTTGTTGTCAGCATTAATTTGAATGCTGTTGTGCACAACCTGGAGGCCGTATTGCAGAAAGTTTTTCTGTTTTTCGCGGCCTATGGCGGCAATTTTTTGAACGAATGAAAAAAGTGCCGGATAATCGTATTTATAGCACAATAGCAACCACTCTCTGAAACGGTGAAAGTTGCTAAGGTCTTCTTCCATTTGTGTCGAGAGCATCAAAGCGCGGTTCCAGTTTCCGTTGGCATTGGTAACAATATTAGGTAGTTGCGAATTGTTTATCTCCGGTAATTCGGCCAGCGCTTCCGTTAACTCGTTTTCTTTTAGTTTTGGTACTTTAACAAGTTGTGCCCTCGACCTCACCGTAGGCAACAGCATTTCGTATCTCTCGGCAATTAAAAAAATCAGCGTATTCTGTGGCGGCTCTTCAAAAGTTTTTAACAGTTTATTGGCCGGCGAAGCATCCATGCGTTCAGCTTTCCAAATAATAACAACTTTATAGGTAGCTTCAAACGACTTAAAACTGAGCGCTTTTATCAGGTTGTTGGCGTCGCGGGCATAAATATTACCTTGTTTGTTGCCAATGTTTAAAAACGAATACCAATCGTTTTGTGCTGCATAGCCTTTTACCTTTTGAAGATACTCTATCCAGCGTTTGTTGTATAGCTCGGAAGAGGGGTTCTCGGTAGATTTTTCAGGTTTGTTGGATGGGAAAATAAAATGGAGGTCGGGATGAGAAAACTTTTCGTACTTGATGCAGGATGAACACTTTCCGCAGCTGTCGTTTTCCTGTTTGTTTTTACAGTTAACATATTGTCCGAAAGCAATTGCCAGCGGTAATGCCCCCGAACCTTCCGGTCCCAAAAAAAGTTGTGTATGCGCTACACGCCCCTCCTTGAAGGCACTTATAAGCTTTGCTTTTACCGCTTCCTGGCCAATAATATCTTTAAATTGCATAGGGTGTCAAAATTAGAAAAAAGAGCGGTGCAATTACTTTTATGTTGTTTATTTTTTCATCTTTGCCCGCAAAAATATCTAATTATTTAAATACGTTTTATTATGGAAAATCACAACGAAAAATATTGTCTGGTTTGCAAGCGCGACGAACAAACTGTTCCTTTGGTAAGGGTTGATTATAAAGACAATCAGTATTGGATTTGCCCACAGCATATTCCTGTTTTAATCCACGATCCGCAGCAACTTGAGGGTTTGCTTCCCGGAGCAAAAGATATGCAGGCCGGATAATGTTCAGGCCGTAATTTGTTAAACAAATTGTAATTGCTGTTCATGTTGTTCGTTTAACGGCTGCTTCATGCTATATTTGCAACATGATTAACCTGCGCCGGCTTTGGCCGTTTTTTCTTTTTCTTTTTTTGTTGGTACCGCAATGGGGTATTGCTCAGGTAAAGTACGATTACTTTTTGAGGGATGGCAACGGGCAGATAATGCAGGGCCATTATGTGGAAGCCATTAAAAAGCTTAATGTGGCTATTGCTGCCAAACAGGATGGCTTTGAAGCCTGGTTTTTGCGGGGAATAGCCAAATTCAGTCTGGGCGATTATCAGGGAGCCGTTAACGACTTCTCAAGAACACTGGAAATACACAACCTTTATACAAGAGCTTATTTTTACCGTGGAATATGTCGCGACAGGCTGTACGATTATTCGCATGCCCTTAGCGATTACAACAAAGCCCTGGAAATTGACCCTTTTAATCCCGAAGTGTTTATGGCCAGGGGCGACACACGTATTCATCTTCGCGATTTTAAAAATGCTGTTGCCGATTATACCAAAGCTTTAAACCTCGACCGGAAAAAAGCGGCTGCTTACCTCAACAGAGGAGTGGCAAGGCACTTCCTGGGACAGGATTCGGCTGCTATTACAGATATGAATGAGGCTGTTAAGTTGGATTATTATAACAAGGACACCTGGCTCAGAAGAGGAATGATTCGTTACGAAATGGACAGCATTAACGGGGCACTGTCCGATTTTACCCATGTTGTTAAAATGGATTCCTCGTACCCGCTGGCCTATTTCCAACGGGCATTGGTTTATCTTAAATTGCACGATACTACGCGTGCGTTGCACGATTACAACAGTGTGTTGGAGTTTGACTCGTCCAATTCGCTGACCTATTACAACAGGGCGCTGATTTATATTATGCAGAAAAAATTTAACCTTGCTTTAGCGGATATGGACAAGGTTGTTGCTTTAAACCCGTTTAATGTTTACGCCCGTTTTAATCGGGGGATGATTCAAAATTCATTAAAAAATTATCGCGAAGCAGAACGGGATTTCACCAAAGCCATTAAAATATTTCCTGATTTTGCCGGTGCTTACAATAACCGTGCTTATGTTAGAGAAAAACAGGGTAAAAGTCGTGATGCTTATGCCGACAGGCTGACAGCCAAAGCGATAGTTAAAAAAGTTAACGGTGCGCATAACACCTATGGAAAACTTTACAGCCGTTACACCGATTCGGCTTACTTTAGTAAAATAATGGAGTTTGAAGCCGATTTTGTAAATGGCGAAATGAAACGCGGCAGAATACAGTTCGACCGTGTTAAAATTGAACCCAAGCCCGATTTTTTTATTGTTAATGCTTTGCGCCTGCCCGATTCGGTAACGGCAAAATATCGAAGCGCAGAGTATTTTGATGAAAAACTCACCCAATTTAATTCTGCCAATCCTTTGGGTATTAAACTTGCTTTTACAACCCGCAGGTGGCCTGTGTCAGATGCTAAAGCACTTAATGAGTTGCAGCGTATCGACAGCAGTATATTAATTTCGGGCGATAGGGCAGGAGCATGGTTTATGAGGGGTGTTATCAACAGTATGTTGCAAAATTACAGCGTGGCTATTGCTTCTTACGATAGCGTTGTAAAATATAATCCTGACTTTTTGTATGCCTATTTTAACCGTGCCGCTTCAAGAGTTGAACGCGACGAACTGGCTTATTCCGACCGGCAGTATCAAAACACCATTACCATTAGCATGACATCGGGCAATAACCCGGTAAAAAAACTTCCTCCTCCAAACCATCGCGAAAGCCTTAAAGACTACACCCGTGTAATTGCACTTTACCCTGCGCTGCCGTTTACCTATTATAATCGTGCAAACCTGAAAATTCTTATTAAAGATTATCAGGGAGCGATTAACGATTATTCTAAAGCCATTCAAATTGAGCCTGCTATGGCTGAAGCCTATTTTAACCGTGCGTTAACACTTCTTTATTTGCGCGAAGATAAACTGGCCTGTAAAGATTTGAGCAAGTCGGGCGAATTGGGTATTCAGGAATCGTATAACATCATTAAAAGATATTGTGCAAAGTAACATTATTTATACAATTATATAATGAGTTAATGGTATAATGATACAATGAATTTGTTCTTCATTATTAAACTATTAAACCATTATACCATTGTATCATTATACCATTG
>CAYVWX010000027.1:9646-19195 GCA_964455635.1 uncultured Lentimicrobiaceae bacterium
CATTATACCATTGTATCATTATACCATTGAATCATTAACCCATTGAATCATTATACCATTAACAAAATCTTAATAATACTGCATTCCCGAGTTTTCGATGTTGCTTATCATTTCGGTTAAAAAACCTGTTGAAATGGCTACAATAAAAAACAGCACGGTGAGAATAAGGAATATTAATAGCAATACTCCGTAAATGGTAAAGTAGAGGCCAATCTTTTTTTGTGCTTCGATAAACGAAAATTTATCGCCCGTTTTGTAGGCCATATCCAATTTATTGGCAGCTCCGGTAACCAAAATACCAAGCCAAATCGGAATCCAGGCAAAAATAATTCCCACAATGGACAGGGCATAAAGTACGCCGCCGATAATTAATAAGATTCCGATAAATTTCATCCACCCTTTGGAGCTGTACAAAGGTGCACTTACCTGTTGAATTACTTTTTCCTGAAGTTGATCACTTGTTTCCATATTGTTGAATTTTTATGCAGTAAATGTCGTAAAAATATTTACACTAACACCCAATAGTTTATAAAATAGTTAACACATAGCTCAAATATTTAAGTCAAACCATGTATCTTTGTACGGTTAGAACTGGCTTTGCTACGCTATGAAAAATTTTTTTAAACGATATATTCACAATTGGTTTTTTTATTCGGGACTGCTTTTTGTAGTTTGGGTTTCGTTTTTTGATAAAAACAGTTTGGTTGAGCAGTTAAAACTCAGCAAAAGCCTGAACGATTTAAATTCACGTGAACAATTTTATAAAACAGAACTGAAAAAGGCTTCCGACGAAATAAGGGCGTACGAAAAAGACACCACGCTGCTGGAAAAGTTTGCCCGCGAAAAATATTATATGAAAAAAGATAACGAAGAGGTTTTTGTAATTGTTCGCGAGAAAAGCCCTCAAAATAAGTAGGTAAAAAATTTACTTTTTATCAACATCACCTAAACCGGCACTATCTGTTTTACTAACGTTTTTCTGCAATAAACCGCGTTAATTCAACAAATTGTTGTACCGACAACTGTTCGGGGCGCTTATCAAATACTTTGTCTTTCCTGATTTCATCATTCAAAAAAGTTTTTAATGAATTACGCATGGTTTTACGCCGTTGGTTAAAGGCTGTTTTAACTATGGTAACAAGCAATTTTTCGTCGCATTGTAGTTTTGTGTTACTGTTTCTTGTCAGGTGAATAACTGCTGATTTTACTTTCGGAGGTGGGAAAAACACATTCTCGTTAACGGTAAAACAGTACTCAATATCGTACCATGCCTGTAGCAATACACTTAAAATTCCGTATGTTTTATTTCCCGGCGAAGCGGCTATTCTTTCGGCAACCTCTTTTTGAATCATGCCTGCAATTTCCGGAATTAACCGGTGGTTCGACAAAGCTTTAAAAAATATCTGGCTGGAGATGTTGTAAGGAAAATTACCAATCAGTGCAAAGGGTTTTGTGCTGATGTTTTCCAGGGGGTATTTCAAAAAGTCGGCTTCCGTAATGTCCAGCCTTTTATCCGAAAACCGGGTGTGGAGCCAGTTAACGGATTCGTTGTCTATTTCGATAAGTTTAAGTTTGGTAATGTAATCTTTTTCTAATAGGGCATCGGTTAAAATACCCGTCCCGGGGCCTAATTCGCATACTATCGGATATTTACCGGTTAAACAGTCTGTAATTTTTCCGGCAATGTTTTTGTCGGTTAAAAAATGTTGACCCAAATGTTTTTTCGGACGAACCATGTTGTTGTTTTGTGGTAATTTATTGCATGTTATTTAATTTATAACATTGCCTGACCGATTCCTTCCTATTCCTTTTCATTAAGTTTTCGGTAAAGCGTGCGCGATTGTGTGGCAAAAACACTTTCGGGATAGGTTTTCATGAGCTTTAAGTATAGCGATGAAGCTTTTTTTAGATCAGCAAAATTTTTCCTGTTTATTTCGGCGCTGTAAAACAGGGCATTGTCGGCTTTTATGCTTTGTGGAAAATTTGTGTAAAGTTTGGTGTAAAGCGAATCGGCCTTGTAAAATTTGTTTTCTTTTTCGTAAATGGCTGCTTCTTTGTACAATTTAAACTCGCTACTGACGGTATTGTAAGGTGCATCTTCAATTTTTGACAAAAAGATAAGTGCCGAATCGAATTTTTGTTGAAAAGTATATTGGTCGGCGGCAGCAAACAGCCTCAAATTAAAGCCAAGGGTGTCTTCTTCCAGAATATCTTTAATAAACAGCGAAAGTTCAAGGGCATCGTTGGCAATAAATTTTGAAGTGGCTCCTTTTAAAATGTCCAGGCGTGTTTTTGCCCATTCAAATTCGCCTTTATAATAAAAAATACGGGCATTCCGGAATTTGGCTTCGTAACCTAAGGGGCTGTTCTTAAGGTCGTGTTCAATTTGCGAATAAAGCAACGATGCATCCCAAAATTTACCGGTAAAGACTAAAATATCGGCCAGCTCCATCTTTATAACTGCCTTGTCGGCAGGTTTCATGGGTAGGACAATGGCTTTGTTAAGCAGGCTTATGGCTTCGCTGTTTTTATTTAGTTTAAACGCTTTTATGTCGGCCAGATTTTTAATTATGTTGGTTGTGTTGCGGTTAATACCCAATGTTGAAATGGCACGATTACCAATTTTTTCAAGCTCAACCCAATTGTCAGGATTGTTATCGGTACGCGCTTCCGCCAGTTTAATTTCCGACGAAAAATATCCGTCGTAACTGTCGGCAAAATACGGATTGTCGCCTTTCTTTTTAATAAGATACTGAAAGGCATCGGAGGCAACCTTGTAATTATGATTTGAATAGGCCACCGTAGCCACTTCATAAACAGCCTCTTCGCGGTTTTTGTATCTCCGGTCGATGGATTTTGCCTGCCGAAGTGCCAACGTAAAGTCTTTTGTTTGTAACGAATACCACATTAACAGCTCGGCATATTGCATGTTGCCGGGGTCGGCCTGCGCTTTGGTTAATATTTTTTTCTTAAAAGTTTTTGATAGATTGTTATCCACATCCATTACCAAAAGATTCTGAATACTGCTTTCCACCCGTTTCAATTCATGGGGGTTTTCGTCTAATTGGTCGATAAGGGCATCAAACATTTTGTCGTAGTTGCCGGTATATCGGTAAGCCGAAGCAATTTCCATGTTGTAACGGTAATTTCCAATGTTGTTTTTTCTGGCTCTTTCATAAACATCCAATGCTGCATCGGTAAATCCCTTCGACTGAAGATTGTTGGCGAGGTTTATTACCATATTCCGGCTGTCGGGTAATTTTTTAACCAGTTTATTAATAATTCTGTTCGATTTTTTTTTGAGCCCTTCCAGCGAGTAAACATAAGCCAGGTCAGTTTCAAATCTTACCTTGTTGCCCGATATTTTCATCTGTTTTTTACACAGTTTTTCGGCCTCTTTGTAGTTTTTTAAATAAATTAAACTGTTAAAATAGTAGGTGTAGTAAACATATTTTTTTTGTTTGTTATACAGCTCACCATAAAGAAGAGCTGCTTTTTCGTAATTTCTTCCGTAGTAGTACGACCGGGCCAGATTTTCTTTTGAGGGTGTTTTTAACTGCAGAGCCGATCCGTTTTGTTTAATGGAAACAGGTTTGTTTTGAGCCATCACGCCTACAGAGGCCAACATGGTTACTGCCGGCAAAATAAACAGGATGATATGTAAACGGATGCCTTGCACAAAAATCTTATTTGATAAATTCAAATCCCGTATAAGGTTGCAGGGCTTTTGGAATTTTAATTCCTTCGGGAGTTTGATTGTTTTCCAACAACGAAGCTACTATTCGCGGAAGTGCCAAAGCGCTGCCGTTCAGGGTGTGTGCCGGTTGGGTTTTGCCGTTTTTATCTTTAAAACGCAGTTTCATCCGGTTGGCCTGATAGCTCTCGAAATTGGATACCGAGCTAACTTCAAGCCATCTTTTTTGTGCTCCCGACCAGGTTTCAAAATCGAAAGTAAGTGCCGAAGTAAAACTAAGGTCGCCACCACAAAGCCGTAAAATTCTGAAAGGAAGTTCAAGTTTACGCAACAGGTTGGCAACGTGTTCTTTCATCTCTTCCAGGGTGTTGTACGATTTATCGGGGTGTTCAATTTGAACAATCTCTACTTTGTCAAACTGATGCAGGCGGTTTAACCCTCTCACATCTTTTCCATACGAACCGGCTTCACGTCTGAAACAGTTGGAGTAAGCAACATTTTTGATGGGAAAATCCGATTCTTTTAAGATGATGTTGCGATAAATATTTGTAATAGGCACTTCGGCGGTGGGAATCAGGTAAAGGTTGTCTTCGTTAACAAAGTACATCTGACCCTCTTTGTCGGGCAGCTGTCCGGTGCCAAAACCCGAATCTTCGTTTATTAACAACGGGGGTTGATATTCCAGATATCCGGCGTTGATGGCTTCATCTAAAAAAAAGTTGATTAAAGCGCGCTGCAACCTGGCTCCCCGGCCTCTGTAAAAGGGAAATCCCGCTCCGGTAACTTTGCTGCCCAAATCGAAATCAATAATTTTGTATTTGGATGCCAACTCCCAGTGGGGCAGGGCATCATCGGGTAGTGTAGGCAACGAGCCCTCTTTGTAAATAACTTCGTTGTCTTCGTCCGAATGGCCTGCGGGGACCGATTCGTGAGGAATATTGGGCAGCTCAACAAGTTTTTTATTGAGCAGGGTTACCGTTTCCGTTAGTTTTGTCGAAAGGGCTTTCGACTGCTCTTTTATTTCAGCAGATCTTTTTTTGGCAGCTTCGGCTTTTATCACTTCACCGTTTTTATAGAGTTGGCCTATGGTTTTTGAAACAGTGTTGGCTTCGGCAAGCAAATTGTCCAGCTCGCTTTGGGTATTTCGTCTGATTTTATCCAGTTCAATAATTTGGGTTAACAATGCTTTGGCATCAAAATTTTTAACTGCCAGGCGTGCTGCTATAAAATCTTTTTTTTCTCTGATTAATTGTAATGAAAGCATAATAAAATATTTTTTGCAAAGGTAAGTT
Organism: uncultured Lentimicrobiaceae bacterium; assembly: GCA_964455635.1. Taxonomy (GTDB): domain Bacteria; phylum Bacteroidota; class Bacteroidia; order Bacteroidales; family F082; genus B16-G9. Next base: position 14,633 of record CAYVWX010000027.1, read on the forward strand.
TTGTTGTGGATTACCGAAAATAAAAAACCCGAAACACAAAGTGAATCGGGTTTATATCGGAAATTCTAATTTATCAACTAATTATTCTCTACTTCTTTTTCCATAGCCTCAAAAGGCATAACACTTACATACGATTTATCGTTTCTGCGTTTGCGATATTCAACCACACCATCGGTAAGGGCAAACAATGTATGATCTTTACCCATGCCAACATTAAGGCCGGGATTGTGGGTTGTGCCTCTTTGTCTTACGATTATGTTGCCTGCTTTGGCAAACTGGCCACCGTAAATTTTAACACCTAATCTTTTACTTTCCGATTCGCGACCATTGTGCGAACTACCCATTCCTTTTTTATGAGCCATTTTTCCTGATTTTAGTTCTGTTGTTAAAACAGATAAATTAAACAGTTATTTTTTCAATGAGAACTTTGCTTAAATCCTGACGGTGACCATTCTGCTTTTGGTATCCTTTTCTTCTTTTCTTTTTGAAGACCAATATTTTGTCTCCTCTCAGATGTGAAACTATTTTACCATCAATTTTGGCACCTTCAACAACAGGTGCACCTATTTTAACAGAACCTTCGTTGTCAACCAACAGCACTTTGTCAAATTCAACTTTAGTACCTTCATCACCACTCAGCCTGTGAACAAACACTTCTTGTCCTTGCTCCACTTTAAACTGCTGCCCGGCTATTTCAACTATTGCGTACATTACTAAGTTCTTTTAATTATTGCTTACGATTTTGGAGGTGCAAAAATAGAAAAAAAATCTTATCCGCAAACTTTTCATTTAAAAAATATTGAAACTTTTATTGGGCTCCTGTTTTTTACAACGAACACCTCTATTATATCGGGCTTTAAAAACGGTTTTTATTTGCATTTATTTCTTCTTCCGGCAAAAATTTTATTTACAAACAAAAAATTACGATTGATAAGCATAAAAAGCTTCTATTTCATCCATAACAAAAATAGTTTCGCGGAGTGTTTGGGTACTCATCAGCTTTAGCTTAAATGGTTTGAAATGAGGATAGCCTTTAAAATAATTTCCCCAGTGCTTGCGCATTTCAATAATTCCTTTGCGCTCTCCTTTCCAGTCAACCGAGCGTTGCAACTGTATTTTTATAACCCTTATGCGTTCGTGGATGTCCGGTTTTTGCAGCAGCTCGCCGGTTTTAAGATAGTGTTTTATTTCGTTGAATATCCACGGGTTACCGTAAGTTGCCCGGCCAACCATTAAACCGTCAACGCCATAGGTATTTAAAAAGTGTCCGGCTGTTACGGCATCCGTAATATCGCCATTGCCGAACACGGGAATTTTCATTCTGGCGTTGTTGGTTACTTCGCCAATTAATGTCCAGTCGGCAGGTTGGCTGTATTTGGTGGTTCGCAGCCGTCCGTGAATAGAAATGGCCTGAATGCCCACATCCTGTAAGCGCTCGGCAATGTCAACAATCTCCCGGTGTTGATCGTCGTAACCCAGTCGTGTTTTTACCGTAACAGGTAATTTTACAGCTTTCACTACGGCTTCGGTCATTTTTACCATTTTCGGAATGTCATTTAACATGCCTGCCCCTGCTCCTTTCGAGACTACTTTTTTTACCGAACAACCGAAATTAATGTCGATTAAATCGGGATTCGCCTCCTGGGCATAGCGGGCTGCTTCCACCATCGATTCAATGTTGTGTCCAAATATTTGTATTCCTACAGGACGTTCCGTTTCATCAAAATCAAGTTTTTTTACACTTTTGGCCGCATCTCTTATCAGGCCTTCCGATGAGATAAATTCAGTGTACATCAGGTCGGCTCCAAACATTTTGCAAACGTATCTGAAAGGAGGATCGGTTACATCTTCCATGGGGGCCAGTAAAAGGGGTGTTTCGCCCAATTCTATATTTCCAATTTTTACCAAAAGCTTAATTTAACAGTTAAGGGTGCAAAGATAATCGGTTTCGGCAAAAGTATGTAACGGCTTTGTTTGCTGTTGCCGGTATCATCTGACAAAAATTGTACATTTGCTGCAAATAGTTTTGTATGAAAAATCCTGTGTTTGCCAATCTCTCTTCCGGTGGAAAACTTGTGTTGTTGCTGGCACTGGTAATTGTTTTTGGCATATTATTTTCAGTGTTGGGGCTGCTTTTGGGAAAGCTTTATCTTGGAGTAAGCCTCACCCGGCTGGCTGTGCAAATTTCCAACCCGAAAGGGGCGGCGTTGTCTTTTGCAATTTTTTTTCAGTTTTTAAGCCAGTTGGGAGTCTTTATCTTTCCGGCCGCATTTTACACTTATTTTGTGTCAGAAAAACCTGCCGGATATTTGAGCATTAACAGGACGCCTTCGGCTGTAAGTGTGCTTATCGTTACGCTTGTTGTTTACTCCGTTTTGCCGTTTGTTAATTATCTGCAGGCGATGAATCAAAATCTTCATATCAGTACAGGAATCGATTACTGGATACGCTCCAAAGAAGCACAGGCTCAAAGCCTTACCGAAGCTTTTTTAAAAACGGAGTCGTTTGGTGGTTTGTCGGTTAACTTATTGGTGATGGCGTTGATGCCTGCCCTGGGCGAAGAGCTGATATTTCGTGGTATTGTACAAAAGCTGTTTGTTAAGATGACACATAATGTACACATCGGAATTTTTATTACTGCGTTTATTTTTAGTGCTATTCATTTACAATTTTTAGGATTTTTACCCAGATTTGTCCTCGGAATTATGCTTGGATATGCTTTTGTAATTTCCGGCTCATTATGGGCTGCCATCTGGCTTCATTTTGTAAACAACGCCTCTTCGGTAATAATTTATTATTTGCATTTTAACGGGTTTATAAAAGTTTCGATGGATAATTTCGGAAACACTCCCAATGCAGTTTATATAATCGGAAGCATGCTGGTAACCGTATGGTTTTTTATTATGATGTACAATAAAGAAGGAGCTACGTTAAAATTTGAATATTACAACGGGCATGTATAAAGCATCAGATAAACAGTATTGTATTTTTTGGCAGATAAAGCATTTATAAAATCTTTTTGTTGTAATCAAAACTAACTTTAAAATTATGAAAAGACCGGTCTTGCTTTTACTTTCGATACTTACGGGATTGTTGCTGGCGGCAGCGTGGCCGGAAAAAGGCATTACACTTTTGCTGTTTGTTGCCTGGGTACCGCTATTGATGGTTCAGCAAGAGCTGGGCGACACCGGACGTAAAGGTATGTTTTGGTATGCCTTGTTGGCTTTTGTTGTTTGGAACACTTTAACCACCTGGTGGATTTGGAACTCGACGGGTGCCGGAGCCGTAGCCGCCTGGTTATTTAACAGCCTGTTTATGGCTTTGGTGTTTTATGTGTTTCACCTCTCGAAGGTTAAGCTTTTTAACAACCGGCGTGGTGTTGCCATTTTACTTTTTTATTGGGTAACCTGGGAGTATTTTCACATGAACTGGCAGCTTACCTGGCCGTGGCTTACTTTGGGAAATGCCTTTGCCGCGCAGCATAAATGGATTCAGTGGTACGAATATACCGGCGTACTCGGCGGCAGCGTTTGGGTATTTGTCGTAAACTTTTTGGTATTTACCGCCATCAGGTCGGTAATGCATCGTAACCGGCTGCGGCTAATAAAAAATATTTTGGCTGCAGCTCTCTTTTTAATCGGCCCCATTGTATTTTCACTATATATGTATCATCGATACTTTGAAGAACCAAATCCTGTAGAAGTAGTTGTGGTTCAGCCCAATATTGATCCGTGGAATGAAGAGTTTACGTTGCCGCATCAGGTGGTTATGCAACGAAATTTAAAGTTGGCTCAACCGCTTATTACCGATAGCACGCGTTTTGTAATATCACCCGAAAGTGCCATTCAGGAAGGAATTTGGGAACACCGTTTAAACTATTCATCTTCTATTGCTCAAATCAGGCGGTTCATCAAACCGTATCCTCAGTTGGCGTATGTTATAGGTGCAAGCACCTGGCGAATGATTGGAAAAAAAGAAAAAAAAACCAATGCAGCCCGCAAACTCCCTGACAGCGACAGGTTTTATTATAGTTACAATACGGCATTTTTAATTGATAACTCAGGCTATATTCAAATTCACCATAAGTCGAAACTTACGCCCGGGGTGGAGCGCATGCCTTCGTATGGTATTTTAAAGCCTTTGGAAAAACTGGCGGTAAATCTCGGTGGTGCAGTGGGCACCTTGGGATGGGACGATAAACCTGTTGTGTTTCAACCTGACGGCCGGGAAACTAAAGTTGCTGCAGTTATTTGTTACGAATCGGTGTTTGGAAACTATGTAGCCGAGTTTGTAAGGCAAGGTGCCGAGCTGGTTTTTGTTATTACCAACGACGGCTGGTGGGGAAACACCCCCGGTTACAGGCAACATCTTCTTTTTTCCGTATTGAGGGCCATCGAAACACGACGCGATGTAGCCCGATCGGCCAATACCGGTGTGTCAGCCATTATCAATCAAAAAGGCGACATCCTGCAACGTACTAAATACTGGACACCTTCGGCTTTAAAAGCCACCCTGAATAAAAACGATAAAATGACCTTTTATGTTACTTATGGCGATTACCTT
>CAYVWX010000028.1:0-18860 GCA_964455635.1 uncultured Lentimicrobiaceae bacterium
ACTTAAGAAACTATACCGTTATTCTTAAAAAACACCAGCCGGGAGACAAGGTAAAGATGAAAGTTTTAAGAAACGGCAAGAAGATGGTTATTAACCTGGTACTTGGGCAACGATAAATTAAAGTTGTTTAAAGTTTTAAAAAAAAAACACTTATGTAAAGGTTAGTAAATTTTTGTAAATTAACTTTAAACAACTTCATTATTAAAGCATTACCATTGTGCGCCTTTTGCCGGATAAAATGTTTAAAACAATCATGAACCCCCCATGCCGGCAAGTCGTCATACATCAGCATGATTATACAAAACTCCGTAGGGGTGATATATTATAGCCTCGGGTGTTAACCCGAGGTATAAAAAGCCCAGGACTTGTTTTGGCGGGATTTTTGCTGCATGGCAAGCAGAAATCATGACAAAACAAAAATGCAGTATGTCAAGCAAATACAAATTTATAAACACATGAAACATCCATGGCGGCAAGTCGCCACACAGAAGCATGATTATAAGCTCCGGAGGAGCGGAATATTTATAGCCTCGGGTGTTAACCCGAGGTGTAGAAAATAAAACAGACCCGTTTTGGCGGGATTTTTGCGCGAAGCAGGCAAAAATCATGACAAAACAAAACACGATATATCAAGTAATTACAAAATTATAAACAGATGAAAAACCTTATTTTGTTATTCGGAGTCATTATGGTATTAACCTTTGTTTCGTGTCATAAAAAAGATGTGCTTGACGGTAACGTGGTAAACGATGCGGCCCTGGTTGAAAATTTGCTGAAGAAAGCAAAAGATACCGTAACCGTCAATAACCAAAAACTTACTCTTGAAACCGAGTTGTATCGCAACTTTTTTCCGGGTGATGCCTACCACAGAAACACCCGATTAACAGCTTCTGTTTATGTTGTCAATACCGATAGCACTACCGTAACAAATCAGATTACCGGTCTGAAATTGTATGTCATTAACCAAAATGATATCTGGATTTCGGAGCCGGAAAACAGAAGCAATGAAATTACAACTCAGTATCAATATAAACTTTATTACCTAAGCCTGAATGGCCCTAAATGGGATACCGGAATAACCGTTGATGTGGTAATTTCATTAACTGATTTATCCGACAATACCGAAAAATATTTGATTGCCCGAAATCAAAGAATCGAAAGAATAGAGTAACAACCGGTAAAACAGGTTAATAGGTTGTGGTCATGTCTTCCGGTACTACCAAAATAAAATCGGCAAGATTTTTTGTTTCATCGCTGATAGTATCAATATCGGCCTGCTCAACAGTGGTTATGGTTACAATTTTTAAGCCCGGTTTGTATTTGTTAAGATGCCACAAAATACTTTGATGGTTATCGGAATGGTACGAACCGTTATAATGAAAGAAAAGTTTCCCTTTTTCGGTATAACCTGCTATGGAGAAGGCCATTGTTGCATCTTTTATGGCTTGAGCTTTGGGGAAGTTTTCGTTTACATGTCCGCCCATACCCGGCATATGCATCATGTCGTTGTAACATTTTACGGCCGAATCGTAAGCAATGGGTAACGGGGCAATATAAGTTTTAGCTTCGGCACTCAGCTTGTCAAGTCCTTCAAATCCTTTTTTGTAAACAACCGAAGCATACCTGCGCGGTACATTGGTAGCAATAAACGGAAGATTGTGCTGTTTGGCAAATTCCACCAAAGGTTTATAGTCGGTGCTGTAATTGGGCCAAAGCCTGGCTTCGTCCTTAAAATTTTTACTACTGATCTCTCCGGTTAAGTATTCGTCAAGAATAAGCTGGTTGTCGCGTTCAAACATTTCGGCACCCAAAATAAGATTCCGGCCTTTTGCTTTGAAAAAATCTTTGGTTAATTCAAGTTCCATCCAATGGGCGATGGGATTGTTGTGGCTTTCGCCAAAGAAAACAACATCGGCATCCAGTGCGGCTTTTAGCACTTTTTTGTATTTCACAATTTTACCTTTGTTATTGAAAAAATGGTAAGCCGGTTTATCCGATTTAAAAGCGGAAAGCAAAAAAAGTGCTGCCACTGCAAATAATATTTTTTTCATAGGATGATGATTTTTAAAACATAATATATTCTGTTACAGTTTGGAATACTGTATTTTATGAAACTATTTCTTTTTAAGGTTGTCTTCCTGAAACACCATGGGAAGCAAATTATCGATGCCTTCGGTGGCCACCACAGGCCCTGTTTGTCCTTGCATGATGACCCTTATTTTATGTTCCTGTCGGTGTTCTGTTTCGGCAATAACCTGCCTGCAGGCACCACAGGGTGCTATGGGCTCTTTAATTACAAAATGATCGGCTTTTGCTGTTATGGCAATGGCTTTAACAGCCACATCGGGGTATTTCGATTTGGCATAAAAAAGAGCAACCCGTTCGGCACAAAGTCCCGATGGATAAGCTGTGTTTTCCTGATTGTTACCATGAATAATTTCGCCGTTTTCCAGCAAAACCGCTGCCCCAACATGAAATTCGGAGTAAGGTGCATAAGAGTTATTTACAGCAGCTTTGGCTTCTTGTAAAAGGTTTTTTTCCTTTTCACCAAGCTCTTCCGGTTGATTATATTGTTCAATTACAATTTCAAATTTATTAATTTTCATTGTTTTAATTTTTAGGCTAAGATACGATGTTTTTTATTGTTTTGCGTCCTAAAAGAAGGAAGGAATAAAAAAAGGCAATTAGTGAAACTCCCGCATGGGTGTCTAAGGTATCATCCGTTAACATGGATGATAACATGATGATAAAAAATACCAGAAAAAAATAGTCGTTAAAATAACGTAGTTTAATTGGCGGGTAAAACAGGGCAAATAAAAACCAAAGCAATCCTGCAAGGCCAAAAGTTATGGCTATGGTTAAATACTGGTTGTGTGCGTGAAAATATAATTGAGGGTTAAGTTTTGAATTCATTTTTTTATATTCTGCATAAAGTGCATCTTCCATATCGCCTGTTCCCACTCCGAAAAGCGGATGTTTTTTTATTAAAAGTATTGCACCTTTCATATATTCCATTCTTTGTAAGATTGAGTTGCCCGAAGGGTTGCCCGAAGAAGTGTATTTTTGATAGCCGTAAATAATTTTTAACAGTCTGGTTTTTATGCCGGGATCGTTTATATAGTTATAATTAGCAATACCGCTTTCGATGAGTTTTATGTCGTTTTCGGTAAGCCGGTTTACTCCCGCAGCATCTTTGCGCATATTTTTCGAGGTAAGATATCGCTTTAAAGTATATGATATGGGAATACCTGAATGGGTAACGCTGTCGTATTTAATCCGGCTTCGCTTATTCCATGCCTGGCGTAACTCTTTCTCACACACATACAACCCTATGTATTTTCCGTTTTCAATCTGGCTGTTGAGGTCGTTTTTATACGGATTTCCCCGGGCAGTAAATTTATCCAGTTTTTCAATGTTGACGGGAGGTGCGGTAGTAGCCTGCCTGACAATCCGGTTTATATAATTAAAAATGATAACGGGTATGGCTATCAGCAATAATGCAACACCAATTTTTAAAAGTTTTGATTTAGCTCCGAAAACAGTAATAAATGCAAAAGTAAACAACACAATCAATACGGATGTTAACCCTGTAATAGATTCGAGAAGTATCAGAAAAGAGGTAAATAAAACAATGGCCAACACAAACCCTGCTTTTTGTAATTTATTATAATTGTGCTCTTTAAAAATAAGCCACATCAATATAAAAATACCGAAAGCAATGTTTAAGCTAAACCTTATGGGATTGATAAAGGGTGATAAATCGCGCACATCAATAAAGTGGCCGTTAAAAAACAGGTAAAACCCGATAATAACTCCGGTTAGCACGGCAGCCAGATACCACAACAAAATTTGTTTAAACTCACCATCGGTTAATTTGGGTGTGCTGCCCAGTATTACCGGAAATAAAAGCAACGGCAGTTTAATACGCAGACTTTGCAGAGCGAAAGCAACGTTTGATGTATAAGCCAGCCCTGCTATATAAAGTAAAAAAACAGAGGCAAAGGCTACGGCTGCTTTGTTGCGCCAAAATAATTTGGTTTTTTCAATGGCATTATGCCTGATGGTGTTGCCAATATATTCTGCGGTATGCCCTATTCCTTCCGCAATACTGCCCATTTTAAAAAACCTGAATACAATTCGAAACGAAAATCCCCATAAAAGCCAAAGCAGGACAAGTACAATTTCAAACGCACTTTGCGTATATTTCGACAAAGGTAAACTCATGGCTATAAGCGCAATGTTTACAACATAAGCCGTGTGATGAAAGCCGGATCTGTATTTTACCCGTGTTGTCAAGTTTGGTGCTTTAGGTTATTTGTTTTTGCCTGAATCGGGGGCAAAAGTACCGTTTAAAATAGATTTATACTTTTCGGGGTTGTTTATTACCTCAATGGCTTTTGCTACTTCGGGGTCATCAATTAACGACGACTGTACTTTACCTTTTTGATAGTAGTAGCGGGTTACAATTTCAATGCGCAGCAGCTGTTTTATTTCTTCTTTGTTTTTATCTAAATCTTTTTTCTTTTCCTCCTTCAACTCTTTTTCAAGTAATTGTAATGTTGAGTCTATGGCTGTTGCGTATTCTTCGCGTTGTGCGCTTTCTTTCAATCTTTTAATAACTTCTTCTGTTTCTGTTTTGTAATCAAACTTGTCGCCCACAAAGTTTTTAAATGCATTAAATAACGAGTCGGAAACGGTAAAAGCACCGGGCCCCGGTATGGAATCATGATTTTTTTTAAACAGATTGGCAAATTTAAAAATGTAGTTTTGGGCGTACAGGTCTCCCGTCACCTGATTGAACTTTTCTGTTTTCATTTTAATGTCGGGTTCAATTCCGCCGCCGTCATATACAGTACGTCCTCCTTTTGTTTTAAAAGCATTGATAAGTGAGTCGGGTACTTTTGAAGGGCCGTCGCCCTGTTTGCGGTTAAAATAATTGATGGCCTGAATACAGCGCCCGCTGGGAATATAATATTTTGCAATGGTTACTTTAAGCTTGGAGTTGTACGAAATGGGAATAACATTTTGAACCAGCCCTTTACCAAAAGTGCGGCTGCCTATTATGATGCCACGGTCGTAATCTTGTATGGAACCCGATACAATTTCGGATGCTGAAGCTGTGTTTCCGTTTACCAGTACCACCAATGGTATTTTTGAATCGATGGCGGCAAATTGTGTTTTGTAAGTATGTGTATTTGCCTTTATTTTACCTTTGGTTTTAACTATAAAGCTGTTTTTTGGAATCCAGATGTTGGCAATTTTAACAGCTTCGTTTAGCAGCCCGCCGCCGTTCGACCTTAAATCGAGAATGATACCTTTCAGGTTTTTATGCTCTTTTTCCAGGTTTATAAAAGCGTTTTTTACATCGTTTCCGGCATTTTTGCTAAATTGGATAAGTGATATGTATCCAACATCTTTTGAAACCATTCCGTAGTAAGGTACGTTGGGAATTTTTACTTTTTCGCGAACAATGTTGTACGTTTCATCTTTATCGGCACCAAAATGCCTTACCGTAACACTGACGGTGGTGCCGGGTGTGCCTTTTAATTTTTCGCTTACGGCAGAGGTTGTTTTTCCCCGTGCCGAATCGCCGTCAATAGCCCTTATTTCATCACCGGCCTGTAATCCGGATTTTTGTGCCGGAAATCCTTCGTAAGGTTCCGAAATGATTACCCAGTCGCCCTGTTTTTGTATCATGGCTCCAATGCCGCCATACTCTCCCTTCGACATCAGTTCATAATCCTCCATCTTCGATTCGGGTATGTATATGGTGTAAGGGTCAAGGTTTTTTAGCATGGCATCAATGGCATCCTGGTTTAAATTTCCGGGGCTAATGTTGTCGGCATAATTTAAGTTCAGCTGGCGCATGATGTCACCGTAAATTTCTAAACTTTTCGAAAGTTCAAAATTATTTTCTTCCTGCGCTGTAATGCTTCCCGTTAAAAAAATAACGGTTATCAGCAATGTTATCTTCAAAAACCTCATAGTTATGTTTATTGTTTGAATAATCTGCAATAATTTCATGGAACGGGATCATATCCGCTACCGCCCCACGGGTTACACGATGCAATACGCTTGACAGCCATCCACCCTCCTTTAAAAGGGCCGTATTTTTCAATGGCTTCTATGCTGTACGACGAACAGGTGGGTGTATATCGGCACGACTGTCCTAAAAACGGAGAAAGCGTGTATTTATATACATGAATTAATAAAATAAAAAATTTACCTATCAGCCTTTTCATCCTTCTTTTTTAAACGTTGTAAAATTAGGATTATTTTCTTTTCTATTTGATGATAGTCCATTATTGTGTCGGCCACATATATTAACCCCACAAGCATAGTTTGTTTATCCTTGTTTTGTTGCTCGTAAACCAACGATTTGTTTTTTCTGTAAGCTTCGCGGATAAGCCGTTTTACCCTGTTGCGTTTAACCGCATGCTTAAATTTTTGTTTTGAAACCGAGAGGAGAATTTGTACAGGATAGCCTGAAATTGAGGGCTCTGTCAGATAAACTACTTTAAAAGGATAGACGAAAAAACTGACACCTTCCGTAAATAAACGGCCGATGAGCTTTTTGCTGTGAAGTCGTTCGCCTTTTTTAAAACCCTGTTTCAACATTTTACATTTGGTTAAACAGCGCAAAAGTAATGCTCTGGCCTGAATATGCAAGGCTAAACATCGTAAAGGAAAGTTTATTTAATAATTCTTAAGAGTGAAAAACAGCTTTTATGGCAACAACTACCTTCTTCTTCGTGCAGCCTTGGCTTGTTTTGTTAAAAACTCGTCGAGGGCCATGGTCATCGATGGCGCCGATTGTGTGGGTGCCGGAATGTTTAATTTAAAACCGGCCTCTTTAACAGCTTTGGCAGTAGTATGGCCGAAAGCGCCAATAATTTTTTCGCCCTGTTCGTAATTGGGGAAGTTTTTTTGAAGCGACTTAATACCGGCAGGACTGAAAAAAATAAGACAGTCGAAATCATTTATTTTTACATGCGAAAGATTGGCTGCAACGGTACGGTAAATTACGGCACTGGTATATTTAATGTTGGCCTTGTCAAGCAATTTAAACATACTTTGCTTGTGAATGTCCGACGAAGGAACCAAAAAGTTTTCGGAACCGTGCTTTTTAATTACATCGATAAGATCGGCAAACTGCTGTTTTCCAAAAAATATTTTACGCTTCCGGTATTGAATGTATTTTTGAAGATAGAAAGCCGTTGATTCCGAAATACAGAAATATTTTGTGTTATCCGGTATTTCGTAACGTAATTCTTTGGCCATTCTAAAATAATGGTCAACGGCATGGCGACTTGTTAATATAACTGCCGAATGATCGGAAAAAGAAACTTTTGTTCTTCTAAACTCCTGAGATGGAATACCTTCTACCTTAATAAACTTCTCAAAAACAACGTTAACATTAAATTTTCTGATAAGCTCGGCATAGGGTGTTCTTTCAAGATCAGCCGGTTTTGGCTGCGAAATGAGGATGTTCTTTACTTTCAATTTAATTCCTTTTTTATTCCAACTTCAATTAAAAATCAGCTAGTTATATAAAACTAACCCATAATTTTCCAACAACTTTAAAAGTACAATTACAGGTATAATTTCAAGGGCGCAAAGGTACAAAATATTGTGATAAAGTGAAATTTTTGATTTCTTTACCCCGATAAATAGTAAAAAACCCCATTTATAAACCATGGCCGTTAGCAATATTACGAAACCTAAATAGTAAAAAACTGTAACCTGAAAATTAAGCAAAACAAGTAACATTGGCAATAGTAACAAGCTTTGTATCAGGTTAACACGAAAAGTAGCATTGATCTGTTTTGCTGCCTCTTGCTGTGTGTTAAACAAAAATCCTGTTGTGTACATTACAATATAGCGCAGCAGATAATAAAAAATTAAAAGTACCGGAATAAATAATGTCAATTGCTCAAAAGAGTATTCGGATATTATTGATGGAAAATATTTTAACGTTGCTAAATAGATAAACAGACTTGTGGTGAAGATAAAAGTAAATCCTAAAATAACATATAGAATAAAACCCGGCCTGGCAAATTGGTTGTCGTCGTACTTTGCTTTGTGTTTTGAGCCTTCGCGTGCGAGTAACCTTAGTATTCGTTCAGGAAAAAAATACCAGATCAAGGTTAGTACAAATGTTAACAACAGCAATCCCGAAGTCAGCCATCCCGAATAATTGTTATTTCTGTTTGTAATATTAACGGGAATAGTAGTTTGTTGTAAAAATTGTTTTGTAGCAGGTTGATTATAAACTTTTGCAACATTATTTGTAGTATCGACCACCGATTTTGAAACCGGTTGTCCAAAGAAAAAAGCAGGTTGCCCGATGCTATTTTGACCCTGTGGAAGAGCCATGGCTTTGCCCGTTGAATCAATATTTTTTAATTGTGTTGCCAAATATATTTATATTACTGAATATCAAGTTTATAAATAGGTTAAAAAAGGTGTTAAAAAAATAACATTAAACCAATAATCCTGCAAAATTAGTAATACTTTTGCAGCATCAAATTTAAATATTATAAAGTAGTAAAATGGAACTGATAAATAAAATTCATAACATGGCCAAAAAGGCCGGTAAAACAATAGTCCTGCCTGAAGGAACCGAAGAGCGAACCCTGAAAGCCGCCAATTATGCCCTGGAACACGGATTGGCAAAAATTATTCTTTTGGGTGATGAAGGTGAAATTAATACCGAAGCTGTCCGGTTAAATCTTTCAAATATTGTCAAAGCCCTGATTATCAATCCTGTTACATTTGATAAAAAGGACTATTATGCCGATATGCTTTATCAAATTCGTAAGGGAAAAGGGCTTACGCCTGAGCAGGCATCCCGGTTGGTTGAAGACCCGCTATATTTGGCTACCCTTCTTATTAAGGATGGTAAAGCCGATGGCGAAGTTGCCGGCGCCGATAATGCTACCGGCGATGTGTTACGTCCTGCTTTTCAAATTGTTAAAACCCTGCCCGGGGTTAGTGCCGTTTCGGGAGCTTTTATTATGATTCTTCCTGAACATAAAAAGAATTTTGGTGAAAAGGGTATTTTGGTATTTTCCGATTGTGCCGTAAATCCCGACCCTACTATAAAACAATTGGCCGAGCAGGCTGTCGAATCGGCACGAACCGCTAAATTTATTGCCGGCATTGAACCGAAAGTTGCCATGTTGAGTTTTTCAACCAAAGGAAGCGCAAAACACGAAAAAGTCGATAAGGTTGTTCAGGCTGCCGCTATGGCAAAAGAGATGGATCCGCAGTTAGCCATCGACGGTGAACTTCAGGCCGACGCTGCCATTATTGAAGCCATTGGCAAAAAGAAAGCTCCCGGATCGGCCATCGCAGGAAAAGCCAATGTGCTTATTTTTCCTTCGCTCGAATCAGGAAACATTGCCTATAAACTGGTACAACGACTGGCTGATGCCGAGGCTGTCGGGCCTGTATTGCAGGGTCTTGCCGCTCCCATTAACGACCTTTCGCGCGGTTGTTCCGTGGACGATATTGTTAATATGATTGCCATTACCGCTAACCAGGCCAACGGACTGGTATAAATTATTTAAAAAATTAGTACAATGAATAATCAATTATCAAAATTTAGTTTGGGCGAAAAAATGAAACCCAAAGGAGTAATTCAAACGGTTGGCATTATAGGTTGCGGTACAGTTGGCCAGCAAGTTGTGCTGCAGGTGGCCAGTTACGGAATGGATGTGGTATTTCTGGATGTGTCGCAAGAGCGTATAAAACAAATTTTTATCGATCTGGAACATCAGTTAGATGAAACAATTAATCATTGGGGAATTACTGCCTCCGAAAAACGACTTATCTTGTCCAGGATTAAAGGAACGTTGGATTATTCCGACCTGGCTAATTGTGATATTGTAATCGAAACCATCAGCTCCAGACAACGGGGTACCTTAATAGAGTTACGTCGCGAAATATTTAAAAAGGTGGAGCAGGTGGTGCGTCCCGAAACTGTTATTTGCTCCAACCTTTCAACATTGATGATTTCCGATTTGGCCGTAGCTTTAAAAATCAGAGACAGAGCGGTAGGAATCCATTTTCTTGAACCTGTTGATAAAACACGAATTGTTGAAGTAATGCGTTGTATGAGTACCTCCGATAAAACCCTTGAAACCGTTTCGCGCTTTGCCCGGATGATTAACAAAAGAGTGGTCAATATTCACGAATCACCCGGAAACATCAGTACGCGAATTTTGCTTCCGGTATTCAACGAAGCCTGCGAAGTGCTTATGGAAGGCGTGGCATCGGTTGAAGACATTGATGATACCATGAAAGAAATAATGGGATACCACGTGGGGCCTTTCGAGCTGGCCGACAGAATCGGGCTTGATAAAATTTTGAAATACATGGATAACCTCTATGCCGAGTACGGCGAACGGAAATATAAAGCATCTCCTATTTTGAAACGTTTGGTCAGAGCCAATTTCGTTGGAAAATATGTCGGAAAAGGATTTTATAACTACGAAGGTGATAAACCGGTTAGTAATACCATCTCGTGTGCCATTATTAAATAATGAATAAAGAGACAAAATAATGAATATAATAGTTTTAAACTGTGGAAGTTCTTCCATAAAGTATCAGCTTTTTGACATGCCCTCCAAAAAAGTAATGGTGAAAGGCCTTGTTGAAAAAATCGGATTAAAAGGAAGTGCCGTAAAATTGCAGCGACAGGGTAAAAAAGATGTTAAGCTTACGGGCGAAATACTTGATCATCAGCAGGGTATTGAGTTTTTGCTCGGAATCTTAATTAGCAAAGAGTATGGTGTTATAAAAAGTTTGGATGAAATTAATGCGGTGGGTCATCGTGTGGTACATGCCGGCGAAATGTTTAGCGGTAGTGTTATGATTACCGGTGAAGTTGTCAACGCACTGGAAAAATCAACCGAACTGGCACCGCTGCATAACCCGCCAAACCTGAAAGGTATTTATGCCATGACGGCATTGTTGCCTGATATTCCCCAGGTGGGAGTGTTTGATACGGCCTTTCACCAAACAATGCCTGAACATGTTTATCTGTATGCTATTCCTTATATTCTTTACGAAAAGTATCGCATTCGCCGTTATGGTTTTCATGGCACCAGCCACAAATATGTTTCTGTTCGTGCTTGCGAATTGTTAAATGTTGATATTCAAAAGCAAAAAATCATCACTTGTCATTTGGGAAACGGCTCCTCTGTGGCTGCCGTTAAATATGGAAAATCGTACGATACTTCCATGGGAATGACACCTACCGAAGGATTGGTTATGGGAACCCGTACCGGCGACATCGATCCGGGAGCCCTGTTGCATTTTGCCGAAAAAGAGGATTTAAGCGTTGAATATACCCGTACGCTTATTAATAAATTTTCGGGTTTGCAAGGTATTTCGGGAGTATCGTCCGATATGCGTGATTTGGAAAAGGCCGCCTCTCAGGGAAATCACAGAGCCCGACTGGCGTTGGATATGTTTGCTTACAGGGTAAAAAAATATATAGGAGCCTATGCCGCAGCACTCGAAGGACCCGATATTATTGTATTTACAGGTGGAATAGGTGAAAATGATGTTGAAACGCGTAAAAATATTTTGCATGGTTTGGAGTTTCTGGGTATCGAACTCGACTCCTCAAAAATGAATACAAGAGGTGAGCAGATTGTCCTGTCAACACCCGGTTCAAAGGTTACCGTAATGGTGGTTCCTACCGACGAAGAGTTGATGATTGCCAAAGATACCTACGAAATAATTTCAAATTTGTAATGCTCTTTTTTGGCTATTATTAAGGGTGACTTTGCGAGTTAACCTTAAACAATTCCATCACAAAAATAAAAACTCCGGCTGTTTTAAGCGGGAGTTTTTTGTTTATTAAAACTTTTACAAGTGCTTTTTGAAAAAATTATAAGAAAATAGATTTTTTCAAGGCAATAGCTGGTAGGTTTTTGTTTAATTTTGTATCATCTATGAAACAGGAGTCTGACCATATTATTTCAATAACAAAGCAAGAGCAGGAGCGGCGCGAAATCCTTCGCCGTTACAAGCATCTTATCGAGGTGTGGCATACCCGTAAGGAGACTCAGGATAAATGGGAGGTGCGTAAAGCCTTTAAGGTGGCTGCCGAGGCTCATAAAGATATGCGTCGTAAAAGCGGTGAACCGTTTATTTTTCATCCCCTCGAAGTAGCTACTATTGCTGCAGGTAACCTGGGACTTGGGCGTACATCCATTATTGCCGCCCTGCTTCACGATACTGTTGAAGATACCGACCTTACCCTTGAAGATGTAGAAGGAATGTTCGGCGAAAAGGTGGCTCGAATAATTGACGGGCTTACCAAAATAGAAGGAATCTCCGAAACCGCCTATAGTACCAATCAGTCCGAAACATTAAAAAAAGTGCTGCTAACCATGTCGGACGATGTAAGGGTAATTTTGGTTAAACTTGCCGACCGCCTGCACAACATGCGTACCCTCGATGCCATGCCACGGCTGAAAAAACTGAAAATTGCTTCCGAAACCCGTTATATTTACGCACCCCTTGCCAACAGCCTTGGGTTGTATGATATTAAATCGGAACTTGAAGAGCTATCCTTCAGATACTCTAACCCTGATTATTACAAACAAATAAACCATCAAATTACCGGCTATAAAACTGAGCTTGAAAAACGATTTGAAAAATTTAAAGAACCTGTGGCCGAAAATTTTGCCGGCTCGTCACCTGAAATTGAAATCCAATTGAGGCGTAAAACCGCTTTTTCAATCTGGAAAAATATGACTGAAAAAGAGTTGACTTTTGAAGATGTTTATTTAACGCCTACCGTAAAACTTATTGTAGAATCGAAACCCGAACAGGAAAAAGTGGCTTGCTGGACTACTTATGCGTCCATTACAAACATTTTTAAAATCAACAACAATAAGCTTCTTGATTTAATTTCGCAACCTAAAACAAACGGCTATTCAGCCATTCATACTACGGTTATGGTGCCAGGTGGCTATTGGGTTAATGTGCAAATTTTGAGCCGAAGAATGGAAGAAATTGCTACCAAAGGTTACGCTGCTTATTGGAAATATCGTGATAAAAACGATCGGGAAGGACTTGAAAAATGGTTGATTCGTACACGCGAACTATTAAAGGAAGCCAACGATGAGGCCATTCCTTTTATTGATGTGTTCAGAAAAAATTTGCTTACCGAAGAAATTATTGTTTTTACCCCGACGGGCGATTTAATACCTCTGCCTACCGGAGCTACAGTGCTCGATTTTGCATATGCCATTCATACCGACCTTGGCAATAAATGTATAGGCGCTAATGTAAACCGGAAGTTAAAATCGGTGGATTATGAACTTAGTTCCGGCGACCAAATAGAAATAATAAATTCAAAAATTGATAAAGTAACCGAAAAATGGCTTGATATTGCCGTTTCTGCCAGAGCAAAAGCACGTATTAAACAGGCATTAAAAGCCCAACGCAGAAAATACAGAAAACAGGGAGAAGAGAAATTTGAAAAAATTTGTAAGCAACTTAAAGCCGAACACCCTTTATGTAATGTTGAACAAATACTTGAAAAGCTTAATATTTCAGGCAAAACAAATTTCTATTACTTTCTGGCTGTTGAAAAATTGGGGGTTAAAGATATAAAAGAGGCGCTTTTTGGGGTTGAACAAAAATCGGGATGGCGCCGTATTCCCGGTATTTTTACAAGCAACCTGCCCTTTGTTAAAAAATCGGGTAGCACGGCAAAAGCCGGTGCTGCCGACAACCTTTATTTTGAAGAGGGAAAAAACGAGGAGGAGGTCGGGTTTGTTATCCCTTCTTGCTGTAATCCTATTCCCGGCGACGATGTGGTGAGCATTAACTGGCCTGAAAAACCCATGGAAATACACCGTACAAATTGTCCGGTTGCCATCAAATATATGTCGCAATACGGCAAAAAAATTACCAACCCTGACTGGAATAAAAATCTGGAAGTCTATTTTTTGGCCGGTTTAAAACTGGTTTCCGAAAATAAAAAAGGCCTTATTCGAATTATTACAGGTATCATAAGCGATGTGTACAATTTGAGCATCCGTAAATTTGACCTGATAACAACAGGCGAAATGGTTGAAACTCAGATATATCTGTACGTTAAAGATAGTACGCAATTAAAAAACCTGATGAAAAGTTTGAGGAAAGTAAAAGAGGTTATTAAGGTCTCCAGAATTGAAAAATCATGATTTTTTATTTTTTTTTATTTTAAATTATTATAAATTAATTTAAAGTATTATTTTTACGCCTTAAAAATAGGAGGCATGAAAAATAAAAAGCAGAAGGATACTTTTGATTCGGTTAAAAAACTTTTTACAGAATATCTTGAAGGACGCGGTCATCGCAAAACACCTGAACGATTTACTATTTTAAAAGAAATATACGCTACGGAAGGCCATTTTGATATCGAAACACTCTATATCAGAATGAAAAACAACAAGTACAGGGTTAGTCGTGCTACCCTGTACAATACCATTGAGTTATTGCTCGATTGTAATCTGGTTACAAAACATCAGTTTGGAAATAATTGCGCACAATTTGAGCGTTCGTTTAAATTTAAACAGCACGACCATTTTGTATGTCTCGAAGACGGTAAAGTAATGGAGTTTTGCGATCCCCGTATTCAGGAAATTCAAAAAGCGGTTGAAGAACTTCTGGGCGTGGAGGTTACCTATCACTCTCTTACCTTTTACGGAAAATGTAAAAAAGACGAAGCGTAAATATATCAACCTTTTTTGTTTATAAGTAGTTAATAAAAAGTTGCCCTTCAAGAGGACAAATAATTAATTTTGTTAAAAAAATAATAACCCTGTGTAAAGCAGGGTTTTTTAATGCTCGCTGCTGTGTGGGAAAACGGTCAACGGATTGGCTCGTTCATAAAGATAGCATTTAACAGAAGGGTTACCAAAATGGAGGGTTCTAAAATTATAAACAGATGAAGCATCCGTATGGAAGATTCTACTCACAGCAACTTGATTATACAGAGCCCCGTAGGGGTGATATATTATAGCCTCGGGTGTTACCCCGGGTATAAAAAAACGTGAGACCCGTTTTGACGTGATTTTCAATGGCGAAGCCGAAAATCACGTCAAAACATAAAATACGGAAAAACAAATTCGCCCTGTGGAATAATTGTTTTGCAAATTCTATAGGGAAAACCAAGTGGAATTTGAAATTATTCCAAAAGGTAAATACAAAATTATAAACGCATGAAAGTTGACGTTCTTCTCGGATTACAATGGGGTGACGAAGGAAAAGGTAAAGTGGTGGATGTACTTACACCGCAATACGATATCATTGCACGTTTTCAAGGTGGCCCCAATGCCGGACACACCATTGAATTTGACGGTAAAAAATTTGTTTTACACACCATCCCGTCTGGAATCTTTAATAAAAACACCATCAATGTTGTTGGCAACGGTGTCATTATCGACCCCCTTATTTTTAATGCCGAAATGGATGAGTTGCAACGCCATGGTGTTGATGTAAAGGCTAATCTCCTTATATCGCGTAAAGCTCATCTTATATTACCATCGCACCGAATGCTTGATGCTGTTTACGAAACCGCCAAGGGCGATAAAAAAATCGGCTCAACACTTAAAGGTATCGGCCCTGCTTATACCGATAAGGTCAGCCGAAACGGATTGCGTGTCGGCGACCTTAATCGTGCCGACTTTCCGGAAAAATACCAACAAGCCAAGGTTCGTCATCTTGCTATTGCTCGCCAGTACAAGTTTAACCTTGATGAATTTACCATCGAAGGACTGTCGTTTTCGGAATATGAAAAACAGTGGTTTAAATCGTTGGAAGCATTAAAAAATCTCAGTTGGGTTAACAGCGAGTATTATTTAAACAAAGCACTTAAAAGCGGAAAGCGTATTTTAGCCGAAGGGGCACAGGGAACCATGCTTGATATCGATTTTGGCTCCTATCCTTTTGTTACTTCGTCAAATACAATTACCGCCGGCGTTTGTAGCGGGCTGGGCATTGCCCCTTCGCAAATAGGCCGTGTTTACGGAATTTTTAAAGCCTATTGTACCCGTGTGGGAAGCGGCCCTTTTCCTACCGAACTTTTTGATGAAACAGGTGAAAAACTCAGAAAAACCGGAAAGGAATTCGGCGCAACTACAGGCCGGCCGCGCAGGTGCGGGTGGCTTGATATGGTGGCCCTTAAATATGCCATTATGTTGAACGGTGTTACCAACCTGATGATGATGAAAGCCGATGTGCTGGATGATTTTGAAACAATTAATGTGGCTGTTAAATACAACGTAAATAATGTGATAACCGATGAGGTTCCGTACGAATTGTCGGATGAGGCCATCGTACCTGTTTTTGATAAAATTAAAGGATGGAACACGAGCCTGGCAACCGTCTCTTCGTTTGACGGTATGCCGCCGGAGCTTAAACAATATGTCGATTACATCGAAAATAATACGGGTGTTCAGGTAAGCATGGTTTCCATTGGCCCTGACAGAAGAAGTACATTATTAAGAACAGAAACATTTTAGAGCGGCTCTCTTTTGGTTTGCAATAATTTTTTATTTTAGCCTGATAAATCAAAAGGTTACAACGTTTTGTTGTCTTACGTTGAAATAATAAACTTAAATTATTTGTCATGAAAAAATTATTACTTTTTCTATTCGTTTTTATTTCGGTTTCTCCTCTTTTTTCTCAAAAATACATTGCTGCCGCGCGGCAGGATAAGTTATGGGGCTTTATCACCGAAAAAGGAAACTGGTATGTTAATCCCCAGTTCTCGCATCTGCGTAGCTTTAGCGAAGGCCGTGCCGCTGTCAGAGTGGGTAAATTGTGGGGATTTCTTGACAATGACGGTGCCGTTGCCATTACACCCCAGTTTCCGGTGGTTAAAGATTTTCACGAAGGATTGGCAGCAGTAAAAGTATCTAAAAAATGGGGCTTTATCGATAAAAACGGAAGCTTTGCCATCAATCCGCATTACGAAGCCGTACGCGATTTTCACGAAGGACGTGCCATGGTGCGACTGGGGGGTAAATGGGGCTATATTTCTAAAGATGGAAATTACATCATTAATCCTCAATATGTACATATTAAAAGCTTTAACGATGGAATAGCCCCTGCTATGATGGGAAAAAAGTGGGGCTATATCGACCTTAACGGCAGTTGGGTTATCAATGCTCAATTTGAAAAAGCAGGACCCTTTAGCAATGGAATTGCTGTTGTTCGCTCTGCCGGCAAGTTTGGTGCCATCGACGAACATGGCCATTTTGTAATTAATCCGCAATTTCAGCTTATGCGCGATTTTCATGAAGGTATGGCGGCAGTACGGCTGGGTAAAGTGTGGGGGTTTCTTAACGAAAAAGGAAAATATGCCATTAACCCTCAGTTTGTTGCCGTGCTCGATTTTCACGATGGCAGAGCCGGTATCCGACAAGGTAAAGTGTGGGGATTTATCGATAAAAATGGTAAATTTATTGTTCCGCCACAGTTCGAAAAGGTTAAAGATTTTAATGGCGGTATGGCAAGGGTTCGTACCGGTGGATTGTGGGGATGGATTAACGAAAATGGCGGTTTTGTTGTAAATCCGCAATTCCCAAACTGTTTCGATATGGTAAAATTGTCTAAATAATTTAATTTTAATATTATGTTTACTCCCGACGGGTTGAAAGATTTATATAAGAGGCTGGGTGCCTTGAGGAGGTACCTTTGACATTGATAAAAAAAGATACGAAGTAGAAGAAGAAGAGGAGAAAACACAAGCTCCCGGATTTTGGGATGACCCTAAAAAAGCGGAACTGATTTTAAAAGAAATACAGGAAAAAAAACGCTGGGTCACCAAATACCAAAAGATAAAAAACCTGCTTGACGACCTTTCCGTGCTTTACGAATTTTTTGAAGCCGGTGAAGCCGAACAATCGGAACTTGACAACCAATACAACGAAGCTGTTAAGCTGATTGAAGATTTGGAGTTTCTTCAAATGCTTGGAGGTAAGGAAGATAAGTTAAGTGCTATATTGAAAATAAATCCCGGAGCCGGTGGTACCGAAAGTCAGGATTGGGCTGAGATGCTTATGCGGATGTATATTCGTTGGGGTGAAAAAAACGGTTTTAAAGTAAAAGAACTCGATTTTCAGGAAGGTGATGTGGCAGGAATCAAGTCGGTATCGTTGGAATTTGACGGCGACTACGCTTTCGGGTATCTTAAAGGAGAAAACGGGGTGCATCGCCTCGTCCGTCTCTCACCTTTCGACTCGGCTAACCGCCGCCACACCTCTTTTGCTTCGGTATATATCTATCCTGTGGTTGACGATTCCATTCAAATCGACATTAACCCCTCCGACATTACCTGGGATACTTTTCGGTCGAGTGGCCCGGGAGGCCAAAATGTAAATAAGGTTGAAACGGCTGTGCGCCTGCATCACGAACCTACCGGTATTGTGGTTGAATGCCAGGAAACCCGATCGCAGGGACAAAACCGCGAAAAAGCCCTGCAGATGTTAAAATCGCAACTCTACGAAATAGAAATGCGTAAGCAGCAGGAAGCACAGGCTAAAATTGAAGGAAATAAAAAGAAAATTGAGTGGGGTTCGCAAATTCGCTCGTATGTACTCCACCCTTATAAGTTGGTAAAAGATTTACGTACAAATTACGAAACTTCTAATGTGCAGGCTGTTTTAGACGGCGAACTGAATGATTTTATTAAAGCCTACCTCATGGAGTTTGGGGGCAACAATCCCGATTGATATATAAATCATTGCTCGTTAGTTTAAGCGGATTTTAATTGGCTGCTAAACAGACCAATGAACAGTCGCGCTGCCACTATTAATACCCGTTAAGCAGTGGCGGTGCGACTT
>CAYVWX010000029.1:0-18349 GCA_964455635.1 uncultured Lentimicrobiaceae bacterium
ATGATTAAAAAGCTCCGTTAGGAGCGAAATATTTATAGCCTCGGGTGTTAACCCGGGGTAAAGAAAAACCCAAGACCCGTTTTGGCGGGATTTTCGATGGCGAAGCCGAAAATCATGACAAAACATAAAAAAACAGAATATTAAATTCACCCTTTGGAATAGTATCAAATTCCACAGGGTAAACAAAATTATAAACAAATGAAATATTTTTACCTTTTCGTATTATCCATATTTGGATTGCAAAGCATAAGCGCTCAACAATGGATGGCCGTAACCTCTTCAACCCCTTCAAAACCTGTTACAACCCTTGAATCATCCGACATCTCACAGTCGGTGATAAACCTTACCCTGAACGGATTTTGGAAAACCGAAGTTGAAACATCCCGTGGAAACGCCTGGCTGATTGAATTGGGTAACGGTGTACGGAACCTTCAAAAAGGAGCACCTGACCTGCCATATGTTTCTACATCGCTCATCATACCCGATCTGGCAAAAATGAAAGTGGAGGTCATCTCATCCGAATACAAGGAGTTCAGCCATGTGCTTATTGCCCCTTCAAAAGGTAATTTGTACCGCGATATCGACCCCTCGACAGTTCCTTACACATTTGGTAAAAATTACGACGTAAATGCCTGGTATCCTGGAAAAACCGCACAGCTGAACAGCCCCTATATCGTACGCGATTTCAGAGGAGAAGCTATATGGATGTATCCTTTTCAATACAATCCGGCAACACAAACACTGCGGGTTTACTACCATATTAAAATAAAAGTTTCTAAAGCCGGTGCAGCCGAAATAAATCCTTTTAACCGTTCAACGGCACTTAAAAAAATCGACAGCCGTTTTGACAAAATATATAAAAGCCATTTTTTAAACTATCAAAATTCCTCGCGCGATTACACACCGGTGGACGAACATGGCAACATGCTGATTATTTCCTATGGCGATTTTATGGATGAGATGGTGCCTTTTGTTACCTGGAAAACGCAATCGGGCACACATGTTGATATGGTTGATGTGGCAACTATCGGCAATGCTGCTGCCATTAAACAATACGTTGCCAATTATTACAACAACCAAGGGCTTACCTTTTTACTTTTGGTGGGCGATGCGCCGCAAGTTCCTTCCAGTGTGATTAATGGTAATGATTCCGACAACGATTACACTTATGTGGTGGGTAACGACCATTATCCCGATCTTTTCTGCGGAAGGTTTTCGGCAGAAACCGGCGATCAGGTTACCACACAGGTCAGCCGCATGATAAGTTACGAAAAAACACCCGACATGAGTGATACCACCTGGTTTACCCAATCGTTGGGCATTGGCTCCGACCAGGGACCCGGCGACGACGGAGAATACGACTGGGAACACATTCGCAACATTCAGGAAAACAAATTATTACCCTATACCTACACCTACGATTACGAGTTGTACGACGGAACTCATGGCGGTAACGATGCCCCCGGCAATCCGGGTCCTGCCGATGTTTCTGCCGCCGTAAACGACGGCGTAACCATTATAAACTACTGCGGCCACGGAAGCAATACCAGCTGGGGAACAACGGGCTTTAATAATTCCAACGTCAACAACCTGACCAACGCCGGCCACCTTCCTTTTATTTTTTCGGTGGCTTGTGTTAACGGAAATTTTGTAAACCATACCTGTTTTGCCGAAGCGTGGATGCGCGCCGAAGATCCTTTGGGAAATCCCACGGGTGCCATTGGAACCATCATGTCAACCATAAACCAAAGCTGGAATCCTCCCATGTGCGGACAGGATGCCATGGATGATATTTTGGTGGAAACCTATCCTGAAAATATTAAAAGAACATTTGGAGGCGTTACCATGAACGGATGCATGGAAATGAACGATACTTACGGATCGGGAGGGTATGAAATGACCGATACGTGGACAATTTTTGGCGACCCCTCACTAATGTTACGTACGGCAGTGCCTCAGCAACTCATGGTTACACATCCTGCCACCTTGTCGATTGGCGACATGACCATGACGGTTACCTGTCCGGTTGACAGCGCTGTTGCAACCTTGAGCATGGGCGGCGAAATTTTAGGCTCGGCAACCATTACCGGTGGCTCGGCAACACTGGTGTTTTATCCCCCGCTCGACAGCATTGGCGATGCCGCTCTGGTAGTTGTTGCATACAACTATATTCCTTATACCGATACAATTGCCATCATCTCCGGCGACGGCCCTTACATCAGCTATGCTTACAATACCCTTAACGATTCGTTGGGAAACAATAACCAGCAGGCCGATTATGGTGAAGACATCTTTTTAACAACCTTTTTAACCAACAGCGGAAACGAAGATGCTGTGGACGTAATAGCAAATATTTCGTCGGGCAGCCCCTATGTTGTTGTTACCGATACCACCGAAAATTACGGAACCATTGCCGTGGGCGATACTACCGGCATCTATAACGGTTACCGGTTTACGCTGGCCGATACGGTTCCCGATATGACACAGATAACCTTTTCGATGCAGGCCTCCGACACTACCGGACAGGTTTATAATATGCTGTTTAATGTTACGGCACATGCACCTGACCTGCAGTATATTCATTATGCGGTAATCGATACTGCCGGAAACGGAAACGGCAATGGTAAACTCGACCCGGGCGAAACAGCCGGTTTAAATGTATATCTCGTTAACGCAGGTTCATCCGAAGCTTATAATGTTAATGCCCTGCTTAGCGGCGATGGCAATTGGATATCCATTGAAAACAATACCATGAGTTATGGTAACATGACTTCGGGCGATACGGTTATGGCCACTTATACGGTTACGGCCGACGGTGATACTCCTTTGGGATATCAGGCACCTTTTACACTGAATATTACTGCTGACCAGGGCATTACTGCTGATGGAGAATTTTCGCTTACTGTTGGCCAAAAACCCATTGTAATTATTAAACTGGCTCCCTGCTTAACCGAAGACAGCCTGATGGCCTGTTTAACCGAGCTGTCCATTTCGGCCGACACCATGAGCCTGATACCTGCAAACATCAATGATTATCAGGCTGCATTTGTTTTACTGGGAACTTTTAGCGACAACCACATCTTAACCAATGATGAAGGCCAACAGCTGGCCGACTACCTGAATGCGGGAGGAAAACTGTATATGGAGGGCAGCGACACCTGGGCATATAACGACCCAACTCCTGTTCACCCCATGTTTTTTATTGACGGCGTGGCAGATGGCAGTGGCGACCTGTACAGTGTTGTCGGCTCCGACAGCAGCTTTATGGAAGGGTTTTCCTTTGAGTTTCACGGCAACAACAACTACATCGATCACATTGCCCCTCTTGGCGATGCATTTACCATATTGTCCAACGCCACGGCCGGTTACGATGTCGCAGTAGCTTACGCCGATACCGTTTATCGCACCGTTGGCTCGTCGTTTGAATTTGGAGGATTGCTGGACAACCAAACATGCAATAAAACCGGATATCTGGCCGAAATACTGAGTTTCTTTGGTGTTTCATACATTTGGACAGGTATCGAAACCACCCCCGAAATAAGCAACCGGGTTGTTGCCTACCCCAACCCCTTTAGCAACACGGTTTATTTTAAGATTAAGGCTGCTGCCTCTAAACGGGTTGTCTTGCAGATATTTGATGTGCAGGGTAAACGTATTTATTATCAGAACAATACGATGCGCAGTGAAAATGGGGTTTATTGGAATGCTGCCGGTAGCAATGTTAAACCCGGAATCTATTTCTACAAAATATCGTCGGGCAACAAAACCTCATCGGGAAAACTGGTGTTCAGGCAATAAGGCTGCTAAATTGTAATATAGGCCGTTGGTTTTAAACAACTTCAAAATAACGACGGCATCCATGCCATAATTAAAAGGAAAAATGTGTTTACAAACCCGTAGATACAATTCATGAATTGTATCTACGGGTTTGAAAAACAATCAAAACCTATGTTTAATATCCCGGGTTTTGTACCAGATTCGGGTTTACATCAATTTGAGCCTGGGGGATGGGCCAGATATCGGTATAGTCGGGCGAAACGTCAGGCTTTTCCCAACGTGCTTCGTTGTAAACGCCAAACCTTATCATATCGGTACGGCGGTGGCCTTCGGCAAACAGTTCACGGGCCCTTTCGTCCAGCAAGGTTTGCATGGTAATTTCCGTTAACGGAGTGGCACCGGCACGGGCTCTTACCTGATTAACATAATCGAGTGCGCTGGCAGCATCGCCGGCTCTTAAACGAAGTTCGGCTTTCATTAATAAAATATCGGCATATCTGAAAATAGGTACATCGTTGCTGGTGTAACGGTCGCTGCCAACAATAAACGGATATTTGGCTACTCTGGCACCTGCCTGCCGCAAACATTTTGGCTCCAGCATATTAATATGTGGTGTCAGGTTTAATGGAGCACCGTCGGGATCGCGATAGGTCGGGTCCTGCGGGTTAAATTTTTCATAACTGGGGTCAACCACCGGTGTTCCGTCGTCAAAATATTGAAAACCAAATAATATACTTTTTCTTCTTATGTCGTTGGTGTCGGCATCAAACAGGTGGAAAAACGACTCTTGTGCACTAATACCATTCCAGCAGTTGTCTTCAAATTTATACTTTTCGGCCAAATTATAGTGCAGTGTAAACAGGTGGATTTCAAAAGCGGGCGCATCTACTCTGTCGAAATGCAATCCGAAAATATACTCGGGAGAAGCAGTTGCATCTTCTTCAAAATTTGAAAAGAAATCACCGGCAAGGCTGTATCCGCCGGTCATTACCGTATCAACGGCAGCTTCTGCTTTTTCCCATTGAGGTGTTCCGGTATAAACTTCGGCATTAATATAAAGCTCGGCAAGAATAGTTTGCGCAACATAATAATTAATGCGGCCAAAATATTCCAGTCCGGTGTTTTTCGACAGGTCGGGCATAATATCCTTTAACTCGCTTTCAATAAAATCATATACCTCTTTACGAGTGTTGGTAGCCGGTTTATAATCCGACGGTACATCAAATTTATCAACAATGGGAACATTTCCGTAGATATCAACCAACCACCAATAGTAGAGGGCTCTTAATCCGCGAAGCTCGGCAATAGCCGGTTTGGGATCGACATTTTCCAAATTTTGGAAAGTAAAAATAAGCCGGTTACAGGTATTTATACCGTAGTATAAAATATTCCACCATCTTGAAATATAAGCTTCCTGAGGATTCCACTCATGGCGATGGTATCTAATCCACTCGCCACCGTCGTACCAGTCGCCACCGCGTTGCGGAACCACACATAAATCGGTTCCGGCTTCCATGCCAACAATTCCGTATTTATGGCCTAAAAGCTGATAGAGATTGGTATAAGCAACTCCCAATCCGTAAATAAGGTTGTCGGGGTCGCTAAAAAGTTTGTCTCCGTTCAAATCGGAATAGACCGTTTCGTCGAGTTTTGTACACGACTGGCTAAACCCTCCGATTAGGACGACAACCAATAATATTTGAAAAGCTATTCGTATTTTTTTCATTTTATTTCTGTTTTTAAGCATTTAGAAATTAACATTAACACCAAAGGTGAAACTGCGTGTTGTAAAATAGGTGTTTTCCCTGTCCAGTCCCGGAGCTAACGGGTTGTTGTTGTCGTAGGCATCGCCGTAACGGACTTCGGGGCTAACCCCTGAATAGTTGGTGATGGTAAACAGGTTCTGACCTGAAATATATACTCTTACTTTACCTATGTATTTACTTTTGGGAAACATAAAATTGTACCCGATGGCAAAGTTATCCAGCTTCACAAAATCGGCTTTTTCAACATGAACATTTGAATAAACGGGCCCGCTGGCAGCATCAATAAATTCCAAGGCCTGATTCATTCCGCTTTGTATTCCTATAACCCTCGGGTTGCCGTAACGGGCGTTGTTAATGTTAATAAGATAATGGCCGAAAACACCTCTGACAAAGAAATTTACATCAAAATTTCCAACGGTAAAGCTGTTGTTCCATCCAAATTGGAATTTTGGTAATCCCGTTCCCACATTTTGATAATCGTCCTGCGTGGGGTTTGAGGTAATTCCGGTAACGGTATCGGTTAACGATTGATACTGCATTACGCCGGCGGTATCCATACCTATGTATATGGGGGCAATAATTTGTCCGATAGGTTCGCCTTCTCTGGCAATAATGGTGTTGATGCCTGTGTAAAAAGGTGCTCCCAAATTACCCAAATAGAGAGTACTTGCCGAAGTTGACAAGGGGCTGGTAATTTTATCGAGCTTAGTATCGAAATATTTTGTGAAGTTAACACTTGTTGTCCACGACCAGTTTTTCTTTTCGATGGCGCGTACATTTACCGAAAACTCAAGTCCTGAGTTGGTAAGCTCGCCTAAGTTAAGAAACATGTGGTCCGACGGAAACGGCGGTACCGGTACCCTTGCATATAAAATTAACTGCGAGCTGGTACTTTTGTAATAATCGATGGTACCGCCAATGCGATAATCCCACAAATAAAAATCGAGACCTACGTCAAGCTCTTTTTTAACTTCCCATTGTAAGTCGGGGTTGTCGTTTCTGATGGGTGCGTAGGCATTGATAAATGTTCCGTTGTAAAAGAATTTTTCGTTGGAAACATTATACAGGTTTTTCGAAAGGTAAGGGCTTGGAGGCAGATTTCCTACCGACCCGTATCCTCCTCTCAATTTTAAACGGTTGATAATGCCCAAATCAAATAATTTGGCAAAATCAAGCCCGGCACTGATACCACCGAAGTTTCCCCATTTTTTATTTTCTCCAAACATTGAGGAACCGTCTCTTCTGAAATTGGCCGTTAAAAAGGCTATTTCGCGATAGTTTAAGGTAACCCTGCTGAAAGCACCAATTAAGCGCGAGCTGTTTTTGTAGCTGCCACGCGAAACATTATTGGCTAAAATGGTTGATGAGGAACCGATGTTGTTGTAAGTAAACTCATCGGTGATAAACCCTTCGCCGTAGGCCCAAACATTGTCAAAATAATCTTCACGGAACGAATAACCCACCATGGCTTTTACATTTAATCCGCCAAATTGCCGCTCGTAACTTCCAATGGCTTCAAACAAATGGTTAAAGCGGTTTTGATTTTCTTTACGGGCAAAACCTTTATGACTGCCTACGGCATAAGGCGTATAGTAGGAGTTTTTACTCCAGTACGACCCGTATATGTCAGCATTATAGGTTTGCGAGTAAAAAGCACTGAATTTTAAATTTTTAATGGGTTCGAGGGTGGCTTTTAAACTACCAATAACATTCATTTTTCTGCCATCCATGGTGCTTTGCTCAATCATGGCTTTGGGATTGTAAAAGGCGAAAGCCTGCCGCTGAAAATAGCCGCCCCACTCTTTTGAGAAATCGTCGTCGGCCTTAACCGGTGCCGTAGGGTTAAAACGTACGGCAGCACCAAAAGCTTCGCTGGGACTGTAATCTTCGTTGCGATGTGTTGCCGAAAGATTGAAATCAAAGGTAAGCATATCGTTTAAAGCACGCTGGGTAAAATTCAGTTTTCCGTTTAACCGCTTAAAACCCGTACCTAAAACAATACCATTGGAGTTCCTGTAATTAAACGAAACCCTGTAACTGGAGTTTTTTGTGGCACCGTCGATGGCCAGATTGTAGGCCTGCGACAAGCTTTTTTGGGTTAATTCGGTCATCCAGTCGGTGTTGTTTTCAAAATCAACCGAATTGGGAATCGACAGGTAATCGGATGCCGAAAGCACATCTAATTTTTTATCAACCGATTCGCTGGTAAGCGAGGTATTGAAATTTACATGAAACTTCTCACCATCAGGCGAATATTGTCCTTTTTTGGTGGTGATAATAATTACCCCCGAGGCTCCCTGTGTACCGTAAATAGCAGTAGCGGAAGCATCTTTTAAAACATCCATAGAAGCAATGTCGTCGGGATCGACCGAATTTAATGAAGCACCCTGAACCCCGTCGATAATAATAAGAGGTTCGGTGTTGGAGCCAAACGTTGAAAGGCCGCGCAACCTGATGTTGTAACTTTGGTTGGGGTCGTTGCCGGGTTTGGCAATGGAAAGGCCGGCCACTTTTCCCTGAATCAACTGTACAGGGTCGGTAACATTACCTTTGTTAAAGTCGTCGGCCTTAACGCTGGTAACAGCACTGGTAACCTCTTTGGCCGATTGTGTGCCGTACCCTACCACAACCACTTCGTCGAGCTGTTCGCCCGGAACCAGTTTAATATTAATAACATCAGAGGTAATATCAATTACCTGCGTGGTGTAACCAACATACGAAAAGGATAACGCCTTAACCGTTGCCGGTACCGAAAGTTGATATTTCCCGTCCATATCGGTAATTGTACCTTGCGACGGGTCGTTTGCAAATGTAACATTAACACCAATCAGGGTTTCTCCCGTCTTGCTGTCGGTAACAGTTCCTGTTATCATTTTGTTTTGAGCCATCACACTGCCAATGGTAAGCAAAACAACAATGAAAACCTGTACAAACTTGGATTTTAACAGATTAGTAATCATAAAACATATTTTATTTTTTTGGTTAATTTAAATATCATCACAAAAATAGACAATTAAGAATTATTAACGTAATGATAAAAATCATGCCTTAAAAGTAGTGAATCTTTTAAAAAAAAACAATTCAGCTTTATTTTCTGTATAAAACTAAACAACAGTATTTTATGTTAATTTATTTCGTTTGTACGGCCAAGGCTTTACACGGCTTGATTATTTAATTTGTTTTTAAACAAATTGAACGGATGTTCAGTGCAAACGTTTTCGTAAAGGATTTAAAATAATTGCTGCAAAATAATTCTATAATGTTTGGTTTCAGCTAAATCAGTTTGGTTTTTTTTATAAAAAACTGTTACCTTAGCGAAAATTATTTTTCATTATTTATTAACCAAAAATTTACAATATGAAGAGAGGTTTATTTTTTACTGTATTGATGGCTATTTTTATGTCATTCAATGCAATGAGCCAGTGTGGCCAGGTTGGCCTGATTGGTGAAATGACAGGTTGGAGCAGCGACATTATGCTGACTCGCGACATGAACAATCCGGATATGTTTTCGGGATACATTACGGTTGGTGAGGCTGATGATGCCGATACCAACGGTGTTGTAGAGATGAAATTCCGTGCCAATCACGATTGGGGAACCAACTGGGGAAGCCCCGATTTCCCAACAGGAGTAGGCGTTAACGGTGGCGACAACATTCCGGTTCCTTACGGTACTTACGCAGTTTCGTTTAACTGTACCACCGGCGACTATTCGTTTACGGCAACCTGTGGAAACATTAGCCTTATCGGCGAATTTAACGGTTGGGCAGATGACCTGTTTTTAACCCGTAACACAACCAATCCTGACATGTGGTGGGGATACATTACGGTTGGCGAGGCTGATGATGCCGATACCAACGGTGTTGTAGAGATGAAATTCCGTGCCAACTCCGACTGGGGAACCAACTGGGGTGCTGCCGGATTTCCTACCGATACTGCAGTACAGGACGGGCCTAACATTCAGGTTCCTTACGGCACCTATAAAGTAATGTTTAATTGCAGCACAGGTATTTTTAACTTTGTTGCTACCTGCGGTAATATTGGCCTTATCGGTGAATTTAACGGATGGGCTGCCGACTATTGGATGACCCGCAGTACTACCGATCCCGACCAGTGGAATGTTATTTTTACCGTAACCTCTGCCATGGATGCCGATTCAAACGGCATTATCGAATTGAAATTCCGTGCCAACTCCGACTGGGGAACCAACTGGGGTGGCGATGCTTTTCCTTCGGGAACAGGAACACAAGACGGCCCCAACATTCAGGTTCCGTTGGACGACGAAGGTTTAACCACCGATTATGCCGTATCGTTTAACTGCGCTACCGGCGAATACAACTTTGTTCACACTTCAGGCAGCATTAGCATGATTGGTGCTTTTGTAAACTGGAATGGCGACATACCCATGCACCGTGATGTTAACGACCCGAACTTGTGGAAACTTACCCGTTCGTGGTTTGCCGATTCGGAAGTTAAATTCCGCGAAAACAACGACTGGACAGCAAACTGGGGTGCTGCCGACTGGCCATCAGGCGTTGCCGAGCCCAATGGAGCCAACATTCCACTGGTAGCCGGAACCTACGATGTTACCTTTAATTACACCACCAAAGAATATACCTTTACAGCCAACAACGACGTTTGCGGCGAAGTAGGTATGGTGGGCGACTTTAACACCTGGGGCGATGATGGTTCCGGTGTTCCTACCGATGTTTATCTGGTTCGCGATGCAATGTATCCAAGCCAGTTTTCGTTGTCGTATAACTTTACATCAAGCACCAAACTGTTGTTCCGTATCAATGCCGATCCTACCTTTACCGATGTTTGGGGTGGCACATTCCCTTCGGGACAGGCTGTTAACGATGCCGCTGCTCAAATTAATGTTCCGGGTGGTAAATACAACATCACCTATAACTGCCTGTCGCACGATTTTAACTTCGAGCGCTTAGGCAATGCCATCGTTGCTCCTCAGGTATTTGCCATGAACCCCGATGGAAATTTGGATGAACCCGACTGGAGTATTTCGCAATCGGTTTCGGCAACGGCTGATGGAACACCTATAGAAAACCCCATAGAAGCCTATTTTGGCGCTGTATGGAATAGCGACTACATGTATGTTGGTGTTGATGTTACCGATGCTACCGTAACCGATGGCGACATTGTTGACATTTTCTTTGACGGTGACAAATCGGGTGGCCCATACGATGCCCACGATGTTCATGTTAGCGTTAATAGTGCCGGAACAATAACCGTTGTTCAGGGCCCCGAAGGCATTGAAGTTTTAGGCGGTGCCGTTGTTACCGACAAAGGGTATTCGGTTGAAGTTGCCATTCCTTATTCAGCTTTGGATGTAACACCTGAAACAGGCGCCCAGGCCGGTATTGATGTTATGGTTGGCGACGACAACGGCGACGGTGTTGCTTACCGTTTTGTCTGGAATGGCGGAATGCAGGACCTTGACGGAACCTCTTCCTTTGGAGACCTTAACTACGGAAGCTTAAGCTGTGGTTGCATTAGCCTGTACAACGAAACCATTGGCGACGTTAAACTTCGCAATCAGCTGGCACTGGAAAACACCACTACTTATGTAGGAACCTACGATCTTGACAATGCCTATAATGTAGTATTCCGCAAAGATGCTTCCAATACCGTTAGCTGGGGCTCCGATGAGTTCCCCACAGGCACTGCTACTTTGGGTGGCCCCAGAGTTCCTGCCACTGCCGGACGTTATCGTATCTCATTCGATTGTATTACAGGAGCATTTAACTTTGGCGAAGCCCTTTCGGGCGATGCTGTAGCCGATGCTCAATACACCACCACGCCTCCTGTTATTGATGGCGACCTTTCGGAATACAACCTGGCCTACGGCAGCGATATTCTGGCAGCCGGAACAGGCCCCATCAACAATACCGTTACCTGGGGAACCCTTTGGGACGATACCTGCCTGTACATTGGTGTTCACGTTGTGGACGCTGTTGTTGAAGGCTCGGGAAACCCATGGGACAACGATGCCATTGAAATGTATATTGATGGAGATAATAGCAAAGATGGTACGTACAGCGCCGAAAGTTTCGACACTCAAATTATTATGGATGCCATGAACGAGTCAACCTTATGGGTTAAAGCCGACGGTGTTCCAATAACCAACGAAGAATCTGTTTGGAAAACTACCAGCGACGGATATTCTATCGAATTGCGTTTAGGTTGGGCTCAGTTCGGATTTGCTCCCGGCAAAGGCAGAACCATTGGTTGGAGCCTTGGCAACAACGATTCCGACAATGGCGTTGGCCGCGACTACCAAAGTGTTTGGTATGGAAACGGAAACAACTGGAGCGACAACTCGCTGTTGGGTGACCTCGAACTTGCAGGAGGGCCTTACTATGTTAACGGTCTGGATGAGCATGTACTTTACAATGCCAACGTAGTGCTTTATCCTAACCCTGCTCAAAATTATGTTAACATCCGCACCGAAGGTGATGTGTTTAATGCTCAGGCCAACGTATTTATCAGCGATATTACAGGCAGAGTAATTACAAAAACAAATGTTAACTTTAAAACCGGACATCAGGTTCAGCTTAGCACAAGCAACCTTACTACCGGTATCTATTTCGTAAATATCATGAGTAAAGATGGAAAACGTGCCGTTAAAAAACTTATCGTTCGATAAGCACTTTTTCATATAACATTCAAAAAAGCCTTTTCGGAAACGGAAAGGCTTTTTTATTAACTATATTTGCACTCTCTAAAACCCGATTGAATATGAAAAAGATAAGTAAAGTTATTTTAATGCTGGCCATCTTGTTTTCAGGATTAAATTGTGTGAAAAAGAAATCAAAAACCATGACAAACCCTTTGTTGCAAAAATGGGATACACCCTTTCAGGTGCCACCGTTCGATAAAATTAAACCTGCCGATTATGCTCCAGCTTTTGACAAAGCCATGGCCGAGCAAAACAGCAACATCAATGCCATTATTAACAATGCCGAACCGGCCGATTTTAAAAATACCATTGCCGCTTTGGCTTATTCGGGACAGCTGTTGGATAAGGTCTCGGAAGTTTTTTACGGACAGCTGAGTGCCAATACCAACGACAGTCTCCAAAAGATTGCTACCGAATTGTCGCCGAAGCTGTCGCATCACAGCGATGAAATCAGCATGAACCCAAAGTTGTTTGCAAGAATAAAGCAGGTTTATAACAAAAAAGATAAGTTGTCGCTTACCAAAGAGCAAGCTTATTTGCTGGAAGAAACCTATCGGAACTTTGTAAGAAACGGAGCCAATCTTTCGGATAAAGACAAAAAAACACTCAGCGATATCAATAAAAAGCTTTCACTGCTTACTCTTAAATACGACCAAAATGTATTACACGAAACCAACGATTTTAAGTTGATAATTGATAATAAAAAAGATTTGCAGGGACTGCCCGATGCCGTTGTTGAAGAGGCTGCTGCAACAGCTGAAGCAAAAGGCCTTAAGGGTAAATGGGTGTTTACCACTCAAAAACCCAGTATGATTCCTTTTTTACAGTTTGCCGCTAATCGTGACCTGAGGCAAAAGCTTTATAAAGCCTATTTGAACCGAGCCAACCACAACAACAAATACGACAATAAAAAAGTACTTACAAACATTGTTAATTTACGCTTGCAAAAGGCCAATCTTTTTGGTTTTGATACTTATGCCGACTATCGATTACAAAATCGCATGGCGAAAAACGCAAAAAATGTTTACACATTGCTTAATCAGGTTTGGGATGCTGCCCTGCCGGTATCAAAAAAAGAGGCTGCTCAAATGCAACAAATTATTAACAATGAGGGAGGTAAGTTTAAACTGGCCAGTTGGGACTGGTGGTATTATGCCGAAAAGATTCGCAAACAAAAATATGATTTGGATGAAAAAGAGCTTAGCCCCTATTTTAAACTCGAAAATGTGCGCAACGGAGCCTTTATGGTTTATCATAAATTGTACGGAATAACTTTTGCGCCCATTAAAAATATTCCCGGGCCGCATCCCGATGCACAGGCTTACGAAATAAAAGATTCCGATGGCAGCCATTTGGGTGTTCTTTATATGGATTTTTATCCGCGGGCTTCAAAACAGGGTGGTGCCTGGCAGGGTGAATATCAAAGTCATTATGTTACCCCGCAGGGCAAAAATGTTTCGCCCATTGTTACAGTAGTTTATAACTTTACAAAACCCGGTGTTAATACACCGGCACTTTTAAATTTTGATGAAGCAGAAACCTTGTTTCACGAACTGGGACATGCCATGGATGCCCTGTTTGCAAAAAACACCTATCCGGGCAACCATATCCCATCCGATTTTGTTGAGCTTCCATCGCAAATGATGGAGCACTGGGCTACCGAACCGGAAGTGCTGAGAATGTATGCTAAAAACTATAAAACCGGCAAGCCCATACCGGAAAAACTCATTAAAAAAATTCACAACAGCAAATACTTTAATCAGGGATTTATCAATGTTGAATATCTGGCAGCTTCTTACCTCGATATGGATTATCATACCATTACAAAACCGCTCACAATGAGTGTTACCGATTTTGAAAAAGAGGCCATGCAAAAAATTGGCCTTATCCCCGAAATAGAGCCCCGCTACCGGAGCACCTATTTTACACACATCACCGGAGGTTACGATGCCGGATATTACAGCTATTTGTGGGCCGCAGTGCTCGACAACGATGCATTTGCCTATTTTAAAGAAACCGGTATATTTAACAAAAAAACAGCCGAAAAGTTTAGAAAAAATATTTTAGAAGTGGATGGCACACAGGATCCTGCTGTATTATACCGGAATTTCAGAGGCCGTGATGCCGTTGTAGAGCCGCTTTTAAAAACCAGAGGACTTAAATAAGGAGAAATTAAAATATGGAAAGCAAACGACAACAACGCGTTTCAAAGCTTATACAACACGATTTGGGAGAAATTTTTCAGTTGGAAGTACCTCATCTTACGCCCGGGGTGATGGTAACCGTTACCAAGGTTCATGTTACGCCCGATTTGGCTTTGGCAAAGGTTTATGTAAGCCTGTTTCCCACTTCGGATAAGGAGGGAATTTTGGCCGGTATAAACAAAGCTTCACGCGAAATAAGAGGGTATCTCGGCAAGCGTATCCGTCATCAGGTTCGTGCCATTCCCGAATTACGGTTTTATTTGGACGACTCGTTGGATTATATTGAAAAAATTGATCAACTGCTTAAAGACGATTGATAAAAATACTACGAATATAAAATAAAATATGTAGAATTTTAAATATAACTACCTTACGTAATGTGGTTGTTTAAAGATAGCCTTTAATAACTTTAGTAAATACAAAAACAATAAACATATGAAATATGACCCTATAAAAAGAAAACTGGGTGTGGTTTTTAACAAAACACCTTTTCTGCGTAAGCTTTTTTACCGTCTGCTCGATGTGCTGCTTTTGCGAAGCTGGCATGTTCACAAAGCTTTAAAAGCATGGGAAAAAACCCATCGGGGAAAACAACAAATTCTTGACGCCGGCTCGGGGTTCGGGCAGTATGTTTATTACATGGCGTCGCGAAACCCCGATTGGAGCATAAAAGGTGTAGATGTTAAACCCGAGCAGGTTGACGACTGTAACAACTTTTTTAACAAAGCAGGCTTAAACAATGCCCGCTTTGAGCTGGGAGACTTAACCAAGCTAAATGAAACCGGAAAGTACGACCTTGTGCTTAGTGTGGATGTGATGGAACACATTGAAGAAGATGTATTGGTTTTTAAAAACTTTTACAAAGCACTAAAACCCGGTGGAATGTTATTGGTTTCAACACCTTCCGATCAGGGAGGCTCCGATTCGCATCACGATCATGATCACGATGGAGAAGGGGGTGAACACTCTTTTATTGATGAGCATGTACGCGATGGCTACGGGGTTCAGGAAATTGCCGAAAAAATGAAGTCGGCAGGCTTTTCAAAAACCGAAGTCAGCTATCAGTATGGTACTCCCGGTAAAATAGCCTGGAAACTGAGCATGAAATTTCCCATCGTTATGCTAAACAGCTCGTATCTGTTTTTTATTATTCTACCATTTTATTACCTGATTACCATGCCTTTTGTTTTGATACTTAATTTAATAGATGTACATTCGAGCCATAAAACAGGTACCGGAGTTATTGCCAAAGCCCTGAAATAAACCATGTGCACATTTTAGCTTATCTCTATGCGATTTTCATTTTTTATAGCAAAACGATATCTGATTTCAAAAAAATCGCATAACCTGATTAACATCATTTCGTACATATCCATGGGCGGGCTTATGGTTGGAACCGCTGCGCTGATAATTGTGCTATCGGTGTTTAATGGCTTCGAAGGGGTTATTAAATCGATGTATCGTACAATTAATCCCGACCTGCTAATTACGGTAAAACAGGGTAAAACATTTCATTATTCCAAATTCCCCTACAAAAAAATACAACAGCTTCAGGGTGTTTATCAGCTTGTTAAGGTAGTTGAAGAAGATGCCTTGCTAAAGTATAACGACAAGCAGTTAATTGGGAAAATAAAGGGAGTTTCAGGAAATTTTGTAAAGGTAACCTCCATGGATTCTCTTATTCAGACCGGAGATTTTATTTTACAACAGGGCGATCAAAACTTTGCCGTTACCGGGGCCGGTGTTGCCTGGTTTTTGGGCATCAACCTACGCGATGTAAAACAACTGCTTTCCATTTATGTGCCCAAGCGCGGAAATGCTTCCTCATTTTCCATGCAAAGTGCATTTAACAACAAGCTGATACATCCCTCCGGCATTGTTTCTGTTCAGCAGGAAATTGATGACAAATATGTTTTTGTTCCGTTACGGTTTGCCCGGAGTTTGATGGATTATAAGGATGAGGTTACTTCGGTAGAGATATATTTGAATCCGGAAACGGACACAAAAAAGGTTCAGCATGACATTAAAAAA
The DNA here is from genome assembly GCA_964455635.1 of uncultured Lentimicrobiaceae bacterium. Taxonomy (GTDB): domain Bacteria; phylum Bacteroidota; class Bacteroidia; order Bacteroidales; family F082; genus B16-G9. The sequence continues at coordinate 16,475 of CAYVWX010000029.1, forward strand.
ATACTGGGCAATGCCTTTGAAGTAAAAAATCGAAACCAGCAAAACGCCACCCTGTACAAGGTAATGGAATCGGAAAAACTGGCCATTTACTTAATTCTGGTTTTTATTTTAATCCTGGCATCGTTTAATATGACAGGCTCCATATCGGTGTTGATAGTGGAAAAGAAAAAGGATATTGCCGTGCTGAAAAGCATGGGTGCCCATAAAAAAACGGTTAGCCGAATATTTTTTTACGAAGGATTGATGATTGGCTTTATCGGGACGCTGGCAGGGTTGTTTATAGGGCTGGTGATTCTATTTTTACAACAGCATTACGGCCTGATTAAACTGGGAGGAGGCAACGGAGCTTTTATTATTAACGCTTATCCTGTTAAAATGGAGTGGACCGATTTTATTTATGTTTTTGCAACCGTACAATTTATCAACATGCTGGCATCGTGGTATCCGGTAAAATACCTGCTTCGTAATTTTGAGGAGATGAGGTTAAAGTAATATGTGCGACATGAGATACCAAAAGAGGCTGCCTTTAAAAAAAGCAGCCTCTTTACCTTAATAATTAACCAAAATTATTATGAGAATGAGAATTAATTATGATAATCAGGGAAAGCTTCTTCGTCCTGGCCCATTACCATCATATTTCTAATGTCGTCGGCAGTAATACCGGTAGCAGGCATTTCGCCGGCATCGGTACATCCGGCCTGAACATGTGCCCAGTCGAAAGGCATGCCCCAAACCGATTTATGCTGAATTTCGTGCGGGTCGTTTCTAAACATATCGCCCAGCCATTCGCCTTTGCAATAGATATTTATTTTGGATCCGTCGGCGCCATGACAACTTGAGCATTTTGCATTGTAAGTGGCTAAACCGGCAACAGCATCACCGTTTTTACCTATATCTGAAAATGTTTTGGTGCCGTTGGGATAGGTTCCGGTGGTGGTTAAGGTGTAAAAGTCATCGGTTTCATGTGCCGTTTCTTTAATAAACTTAACAAGATTCCAAATGTCGGACTCCGATAACAAACCGGTATAGTCAGGCATGTCGTTGGTATAAGTTCCCGAATGAGGGTCGCGGCCGCCGGCATTGGCAATGGCATCATAAATTTGACGAATATTGTCGTTTACACGGGTATCGGTAATTAAGTTAACAGCAACAGCTTCGGGATAGGTATCGGAAGCCGGTTTATCGATAAGCACACCGTACTGCCCTTTTAAATCCCATCCGTGACAGGATTTACATCTGAAGAAATTGGGATTAGCACGCATATTGTCATCGGTAAGATTTTTGTAATCCAGCACCATATCGTACAAACGGGCACCTTCTACACCGTCGGCAGCATCATAAGCTTCCTGGTCGGAGTGCTCTTGGTAGCCCGGGAAAGCATTTTTATCCTGTCCCATAACCATCATGTTTCTAATATCATCATCGGTAATACCGGTTGCCGGCATTTCGCCTGCATCGGAACATCCGGCTTGCGAGTGCGCCCAGTCGAAAGGCATGCCCCAAACCGACTTATGCTGAATTTCGTGCGGGTCGTTTCTAAACATATCACCCAAATATTCACCTTTACAGTAGATATTAATTTTTGTACCATCAGCACCATGACAACTTGAACATTTTGCATTGTAAGTGGCCAAGCCGGCAGCGGCATTACCGTTTTTACCAATGTCGGAAAATGTTTTGGTACCGTTGGGATAGGTTCCGGTGGTGGTTAACGTATAAAAGTCATCGGTTTGATGCGCCGTTTCCTTAATAAACTTAACAAGATCCCAAATATCGGATTCTGATAACAGGCTTGTATAATCCGGCATCTGATTAGTGTAAGTTCCCGAATGGGGATCGCGGCCACCGGCGTTGGCAATGGCATCATAAATTTCA
>CAYVWX010000030.1:0-18305 GCA_964455635.1 uncultured Lentimicrobiaceae bacterium
TCGTATGCCGAATGGTTTGCCAATGAAAACCGATAGAAACTTTTAATTACAAAACAGCAACAACCTATATATCAAATCGTCGGGATTTGTAATCCCGACGGATATAACTGTCTATATATCATTTGCCAACACTATTTTGCGTTACAAATCTAAAAACAGCTATTAAATAATTTGCTGCCAAAAATAAACGAGCTCTTTTAAAAGCAAGGTGCTTACCGCGTTATCACCAGCTGCCGTGTGTCAACCCGGCCCTGCTTATCGTGTAATGTAACAACATAAATGCCGGCTGAAAGCCGGTTGACAGGGATGGTTATTTTGGTTTGCCCACTACTTAAAAAGAGCCGGTTACGAGAGAGGGTTTTTCCGGTAAAATCGGTAATTGTAATGGTTGTTTCTCCCGGACTTTTCAGCCTGACGGTTAAATTGACATTTTCTCTATTTGCAGCGGGGTTGGGATAAAGGTTCTCAATAAACTTAATGCCTGTCTTTTTTCCCGGCAAGATAAAATCAACGCCGGCAAGGCTTAATTCAATAATCATGCTGTCTATTTCAGGAGTTTCCTCGTTCAGCTCAACCGGAATTTCAGTCGTGTTAACACCTGTAACCTCCGGAAACAGTTTGTATTTGGTAAGGTTGATGTTTGAAAAGTCGAAATCGCCCTCATAGCCTGTATATAAATAGGTTATGTTAGAGCCAGCAGAGTCGAGAAGATAGAGCGATATATCTTTACCCGAATCAAGGCCAAACCGTTTAAGTCCTCTGTCAACAACAAACACATTTCCTTTAATTGCTCCCGGCCCGGTGGTCGCGCCTTCTGCCGGCAACAAATGTATATCGTAATCCCACGAAGTGCCACAGACGTTACAAATTTCGGAATTTTGCCATTTAAAGGCATCGCCGTAATAGGTGGGGCACATCAATCCGTAAAACTCCGATTCCCTGTCCGGCTGCGCTTTAACAAGATAGTCGCCCTGAGGCAAATTGTAAAAGATGTAAAATCCCAGCGTGTCAAACGATACCGTGTCAACAGGAATAAAAGTGTCGGCTGAATCTTTATAATATAAATAAGCCCGACCGACATCAATAGGGAAAAAATTTGCAAACACCTGTCCTCCAATATGAAAGAGTGATTTTTCGCGTATTAAAATCATTTTGGAATAAGCGTTTATGCTCGGGTTACCATTTAAACTCGACTGAATAGTTAACTTTACCCTATACACTCCGGGACTTAAATAGGTGTGGTCGGGATTTTTTTCGTAAGAAATAACTCCATCGCCAAAACTCCATTTGTAAGAAACAATATTTTGACCTGCCGACAAGTTAATAAACCGGTAGTAAAACCGGTTACCTCCCTGTTTTTGAACATATTTAAAGCGTGCTTTTAACACGTTGGTGTGAAAAGGCATGTCAATTTTAAGGTTTACCAACAGCGACATTTCGGTATTTCTGAAAAAGCGGTAGTACACTGTTGAATCAACCTTTTTCTGGTTCTTGTCAAAGGTGTAAATCTCAATGCTTCCTTTTGTAAGGTTGGTTTTAATGGTGTCGTAATAAAAGCCGTCGTCATCGGTAAAAACCTCTTTGTAATACCCCTGCCCGTTCATTTTAATGTCGGGTGTAGATAAAATAACTTTATGGTTTGCAATGGCATTGCCATATTTTTTATTAATAATCTGACCGGTAACAATAATGTTGTTGGGCTTAGTACCGGTTCCGCCGGCATGAGCAATTACTGCCATCAGTAAAGCAATAAGTAGTATAAAATTTCTTTTCAACATTCGTATCCTTCTTATTTTATTTTAATGTATAGATGAGTCCAAAACGTAATCCCACTCCCGGGAGGGGTTTATTATAAGCATCTCCTCCATTTATACCGTTCACAAAATAGCTGTACTCAGGCTCAACCGAAATAAGCCATTTTTTAGCAATGGCATAATCAATGCTAAAACCAAGTTTAAAGCTGTACTGCGGCGATTTCCGCTCAGCCAGGTTGTATTTTAAATAGATTACGGAGGCATCTTTATCAACGGGATTATCTCTTTTTTCGGACAGGATAAAATTTACCTGCGGGCCGGCATAAATACTCCATCCGAATTTATTAACATGGTTATGATATCCGAAAACCACCGAGGTTTGTAAATACAAATAACGGTTGGTTTCTTCCGAAACGGATACGTGCAGTATGGAATCGTAAACATCTCTGGTTTGTGTGTGATATACCGGAGTAATGGTGTTTCCGGAGGTGTCAAAAGTTACATCCACAACATCTTCATAACTTCCCAGATAATCCCAGCTCATATAGTCGGCCTTTGCAAAGCCTTTGTCGCGGGCATAATTTACCCCTATTCCGGGACGTATAAACCAATGATTGTTAATATAATAAGCCGGTTCAATTTTTAAAGCATAGCTATTTTGAATGGTTAACGAGTCGAACGAAGAAAAGATATACTCCGGCGAAAAATAAAAGCCCAATACCCAGTGTCCCATCTGATGAACATGAGCTGTGTTTTGATTTACATCGCCGATAGTTTCTGTAGCAAACATTGACACCGGGACGGAATTTTTTAACGTAATCGTCTTTTTTGACATCAGGTTGATGTTTCCGGTAACCGTTTCAAAAGAGGTTGTGTTGTTAACTTTGTGGGATGACTTCTCTGTTTTTGTTGTTGAAGCTTGATAACCGGTTGCGTTAAAAGATTCCGGTAATGCAGCTATCATGGCACTACTTTGTGTAATGTTACTGTTTGGCTCAGATGGCTGAGCCAGGTTGCCGTTGTTGTTTTCAGCCGCACTGCTGTTTGTATTGAGGTTGCCGGCATTACCTGCATGGATGCTTTTTGTTTCGGCACTGTGTTGTTTTTCAATATTTTTGTCACTTTTAGTGTCTATAGAAGCAACTGTTACAGTATTGTTTTGGTAAGCTGTTTTTAGCGCCGGGCCATTAGAAGGTTGGGGTGAGCTGTTCAAAAACCAATATCCGCCGAGCAACAAAGCAATACCCAACAATACAGCAGCAGCTTTTGCGGCAAAAGTGCTATACCACGCAGGCGCAACACCTTTGTCAAGCGCCGATGCAATATTGGCCCAAACATGTTCCGGTGGCTGAGGAGCAAAGTCCTCAAACTTTTGTTTAAACAAATTGTTAATATGTTCGCTATTGGTCTCCAATGTTTTCTTTTCGTTTTATTGTATCAAGTTTTTTTTGCAACGATGCTCTGGCTCTCGACAGCTGCGATTTCGATGTGTTTTCCGAAATACCCAGCAATTCACCTATCTCTTTATGGGTATAACCCTCAATGACATTTAGGTTAAAAACCGTCCGGTATCCTGTGGGAAGGTTTTTAATAATATCCAAAAGTTCGTTGGCCGACATCTGCTCAACAATATGGGCATTAAAACCGGCAGCCGAACCTGCGTGTTCAATAGGTTTTGTAAAAGAACGCTTTATTCGTCGTTTATAATGGTTGATGGCAGTGTTTACCATAGTCCGTCGCACCCAACCCTCAAACGAACCTTCGCCCCGATAGTCTTTAATATACCGAAATATCCTGATAAACCCCTCTTGCATAATATCTTCCGCCTCATCACTATCGGCTGAAAACCGCAAACAAACACCAAACATTTTGGGTGCAAAAAACTTATAAAAAGACTCTTGTGCCTTTCGGTTATTGTTTTTTAACTGTTCTATTAACGATTTATCAAAATGCATTTGCGGGTTATCCGTTTAGGCCTGAATAAGAGCTCTAAAAAATAAGCACGCAAATTACTAAAAACTTACATAGGTTTTAAGAATTTGACACTTAGGTGTAAAAAATGGTTGCATAAATTAAATGCTTGATATTTTGTAAGCTCAATCGTTTTTTGATAACACTAATAATAAAGCAGTTAGCTATAAAGTAATGGGCAGCATTTTACCAATACCAAGGTGTTACAAAATTGGTTAAAACCCGATTGCGGACATCAGCTTTTATAAAAATTTTTTATGGTTTACTAAAATCGATTTGATTTTCGGAAGTGGCAACAATACTTGCAATGGTTGAGTCGCCTGTTACGTTAACGGCAGTACGCATCATATCCAGCGGCCTGTCAACGGCAAAGATAAGTGCAATGCCTTCGGTTGGAATACCAACGGCTGTAAGTACAATTACCAGCATTACCATACCGGCACCGGGAACGGCTGCCGAACCAATGGATGCCAGCGTAGCCGTAAGTATAATGGTCAGCTGCTGCGCCAGCGTGAGGTCCATACCGTAAACCTGAGCTAAAAAAACAGCTGCAACCGCCTGATAAAGACTTGTCCCGTCCATGTTAATGGTAGCTCCCAATGGCAACACAAAACTGGCGGTTTCGTTGGAGATTCCAAGCTCTTTTTCGGCCGTTTCCATGGTAAGGGGCAATGTTGCCGCACTCGAACTTGTGGAAAAGGCCAGCAACTGAACCGGCGTAAGTGCTTTTAAAAACTTTCGGTATTTAATTTTTGTAAAAAACCGGATAATAAAAGGATAAACGGCAAAAATCATAAACAACAACCCTAAAATTACCGTAAGCGAATACATGCCCAGAGCGGCAAACAACGAAACGGTATCCTTTAAATTGTCACCCGCAATATCAACAATCAGAGCCGCCAATAAAGCAAAAACACCAAAAGGCGCCATTTTCATGATGATATCTATCATCTTTAAAACAATATCATTTGCACTGTCGATAAAAACTTTAACAGGTGCTGCTTTGCCTTCGGGTAACATTATCATACTCACGCCAAATAAAAGAGCAAAAAAGATAACTTTAAGCATTTTTGTATTGTCGGTCATGGCACCGAAAATATTGGAAGGTACCAAATCAACCATAAACTGTAACGGACTGTTTTGCTTCACATCAATAGCGGCAGCCTGTTTTTGTTTTACATTATCGGCATATTTTTGTTTAAACTCCATCACCTTTTCTTCGGGAAATATTTTACCCGGTTTGGTAATATTTACAATAACCAAACCGATTGAAATGGCAATAACAGTAGTTAAAATATAGAGCAAAATGGTACGGAGTCCCATACGCGAAAGTTTTGAAACATCTTTTAGGTTAGTGATTCCGCTAATAAGCGAAACCAGCACCAAAGGCACCGCAATAAGTTTTAACAGGTTAATAAAAATGGTTCCCCAAGGTTTAACATAAAACGAGGTAAACTCCTGCCACCCGGCCTTAACGGCAATCAATCCCCAAATAATTCCGATTACCATGCCTATTAGTATCTGCCAGTGAAAAGCAATTTTTTTCATATGCTGTTTTTTTTATATGTCATCTCATAAGTTGTTGTTCTGGTGACAATACAGAATCATAAGTTTCAAACATACACAATTTTTTGTTCCTTTTTTAAAAACTCGGTTTTTAAGTGGAAAATAAATTACTTTTGTTTTTGGCGAATTTAAAACAACACTTATGTCGAAACAAAAAAAAATAGGCATTCTTACTGCCGGTGGCGATTGTCCGGGATTAAATGCTGCCATCAGAGGGGTGGGTAAAACAGCAATTGTTAAATACAACATGGAAGTTGTGGGTGTTTCATCGGGTTTTTTAGGCCTTATAAATAAAGATTTTATACCGCTTGGCGAACCGGAACTTTCGGGAATATTAACTGTTGGAGGTACTATTTTAGGAACCTCGCGTGAAAAACCGTTTAAAAAGAAATCGTACCTGTCGGTTGATAAACCTAAAATTATTAAAGACAACTACGAAGAAAAAGGATTGGATGCTTTGGTTTGCATTGGTGGAAACGGAACCATGAAAACAGCCTTTGGCCTGTCGGAACAGGGAATGAATATTATTGGCATTCCGAAAACCATCGACAACGATGTTTGGGGAACCGACCAGACCTTTGGCTTTGATTCGGCATTAAACATTGCCACCGGAGCCATCGACAGGCTTCACTCCACAGCCAACTCACACAAACGAATAATGGTTATCGAAGTAATGGGACATCATGCAGGATGGCTAACGCTGTACGCGGGAATGGCAGGTGGCGGCGACGTTATTTTAATTCCCGAACTGGATTACGACCTTAACACCATTATGAAATATTTAAAACTGCGGGCTAAAAAGAAAAAGCCATACTCCATTGTGGTTGTTGCCGAAGGGATAAAGAAACCTAAAAAATATACTTCGGCAGCCGAATATATTGCCGACTGTATAGAAACCGAAACCGGCATTGAAACCAGAAAAACCATTTTGGGTTACATTCAGCGTGGTGGTAGTCCTTCACCATACGACCGGTTACTGGCTACCGGATATGGCGCCGCTGCTGTTGAGCTTATTGCCAACAACGATTTTGGTAAAATGGTGGTAAAAAAAGGAGAACAAATTGAATCTATTCCCCTAAAAGAAACAAGCGGCCGTTTGCGCGTGCTGCCAACCAACCATACGCTGCTGGAAAAAGCCAGAGGACTGGATATTTGTTTGGGGAAGAAATAAAACTTTCTCAAAAAACACAGCCTACCTTCTTTAAATATAGCTGTTTATAGTTTTAAAAAACAACATTTATGTAAATTAGCTTTAAACAACTTAATAATTTTCTTATCGACCATAAAGCCGAAAGTCGAAAGCAAAAACAGCCACAATTACCCAAACAATAATACAAATAATCATCTTCACCTGTTGGGATGAAGAAATATTCGGGAAAGCTATTTGTATTCACGGAAAAACAAAAATGTTTGCGGATTTATGGTACAAAATTAAAAATCAGTAATTGGCGTGTTTTTTACATCTATTATATGTACATTTGTACTATATTATTTACATTCATTAATTTAGCCAATTATAATGAATAAACAACAAAAGCACATTGTAGTCTTGGGTGGAGGTTTTGCCGGTGTAGAATCGGTTTTTTATTTAAGCAAACTGGGGCACAAAGTAACGTTAGTTTCCGAACGTGATTATTGTTTTATCTATCCTATTTCAATATGGATACCCGTTGGAAAAATCAATTTCGACGATGTTAAGCTACCTCTTAAAGATTTACAAAAAGCACATAAGTTTAATTTAATCATTGATAAAGTCGAAGCAATTGCTTCCAAAAACAACAGGGTTATACTTTCTAATCAAACCATTGATTATGATTACCTTATTGTGGCTTTCGGTAGCAGCAAACTTAAAATTAAAGGCATGCAGGAGTACACCTATTCAACGTGTGGAAAACCGGAAAAGCTACTTGAGTTAAAGGATAAGCTGGATGATCTGTTGGCCGTAGGGCATGGTAAAATTGCAGTTGGTTTTGGTGGAAACTCTAAATCTCCAACAGGTGTTCGAGGAGGCCCTGCATTTGAAATGCTTTTCAATATTGTAACTTTACTTAAAAAGAGAAAACTTTACGATAAGTTCGACATAACCTTTTTTGCTCCCATGAAAGAGCCGGGAGCCCGCATGGGGGGCGAAGGTTTAAAAATGTTGAACAGAATGTATAAAAAGCATGAAATTGATGAAAAAATTGGCACCCCTATAAAACGGTTTGAAAAAGGTAAAGTAATTTTTTCTGATAACTCCGAATTGAAAAGTGATTTGATTATCTATACTCCGGCAGGAACAGGCCACCCTGTATTACAAAATTCCGACCTGCCGCTTTCAGTAGATAATAATCTGTTGGTGGATGGTTACTGCCGTGTTAACGGCCCACAAAAAAATGTATATGCAGCCGGGGATGTAACACGACTCGAAGGGCCTCCATGGATAGCAAAACAAGGACACATTGCCGAAATAATGGCCAAATATGCTGTTTATAATATAAACAACGCAATAATTGGAAATCCAAAACGAAAAGGTTACACAAATCACTTAAATATTATTTGTGTGATGGATGCAGGCAATGGCGCAATTTTTACTTTACGAAAATGGAATAAGGAAACCATCATCCCCATGCCAACTTTCGGCCATTGGATAAAGCAGGCGTGGGGTACTTATTGGAAACTTTCAAAACTTAAAAAATTACCACGACTTCCGGGGATGTAAAAAAAACAGCCGCTAACTCAATAATTAGCGGCTGTTTTTTCCAATTATCAACCATTATATTGCCGACTCAAACTGCTTTAAAAAACGCATATCGTTTTCAAAAAAGAGTCGTAAATCGTTGATGCGGTATTTTAGCATGGTAATACGCTCAATGCCCATCCCAAAAGCAAAGCCGGTATATTTTTTACTGTCGATATTACAGTTATCCAGCACATTGGGGTCAACCATACCGCAGCCCAAAATTTCTACCCAGCCGGTATATTTACAAACATTACAGCCTTTTCCACCGCAAATATTACACGACACATCCATTTCGGCCGAAGGCTCGGTAAAAGGGAAATAGGACGGCCTGAATCTGATTTTGGTGTGTTCGCCAAAAAGTTCGCGGGCAAAATAAAAGAGAGTTTGCTTTAAATCGGCAAACGAAACATCGGTATCCACATACAATCCTTCCACCTGATGGAAGATACAATGTGCACGTGCCGAGATGGCCTCGTTACGAAAAACACGACCGGGAGAGATGGTTCGCAACGGTGGTTGAGCATTTTCCATTACCCGCACCTGTACCGAGCTGGTATGGGTACGCAAAGCAATGTCGGGATCTTTTTCTATAAAAAAGGTGTCCTGCATATCACGCGCCGGATGATCGGGCGGAAAGTTAAGAGCCGTAAAATTATGGAAATCATCTTCTATCTCAGGGCCTTCGGAAACGGTAAAACCAATCCTCGAAAAAATATCAATAATCTCGTTCCTTACTACCGAAAGCGGGTGACGGGCTCCCAACGGAGCCTCAACGGGAAGCGTTAAGTCCAATCCCGAAACCGTTGACTCCTCCATACTTTCCAAAGCCTCTTTCAGAGATACAATTTTTTCCTGAACCGCATTTTTGAGGTTGTTAATAAGCTGCCCCATCTCTTTACGCTCGTTGGGTGGCACGGTTTTAAAATCGGCAAACAGTGCCGGAATCAACCCCTTTTTGCTTAAAAACTTAATCCGAAATGCCTCCAATGCCTCTATAGTATCAGCATTAAATGCATTTACCTCGTCCAAATATTGTGTAATTTTTGATTTCATCATTCCAAAATTTCGATGGTCATGGTAACGGGCTCAACCGGAACATCACCCCGGCCGGTTTTAACGGCTGCAATCTTATCCAACACATCAAAGCCGCTTAGCAACTCACCAAAAACAGTATATCCGCCATCCAGGTGAGGTGTGCCACCTACGGTTTTGTAAGCTTCCTTTTGTTCGTCGGTAAATTTATGTCCCGTACGGGCAGTAACCATGTTAAGATAGTTATCATCAACTTTTTGTCCTTCTACAATGTAAAACTGCGAACCCGACGATTTTTTTTGCGGGTTAACCTGATCGCCCATGCGGGCAGCTGCCAAAGCGCCTTTTTTATGAAAATGGTTGGGTAAAATTTCGGCATCAATGGTGTAACCGGGGTCTAAACGGCCATCTTTGTTTTGGCCTCCCTGAATCATAAATCCTTTAATAATACGGTGGAAGGGTGAGTCGGTAAACCAACCTTCTTTAATAAGTTTTATAAAATTATCCCTATGCTTAGGGGTGTCGTTGTATAACTTGGCAGTCATATCGCCAAATTTGGTGTGGATAACCACAAGGGTTTCCGGTTTTTTTGTTTGAGCCATTATTTGAATGCTAAAAATTAAACTTAATACTAACAATACATTTCTAATCATGATTTTGATGTTTTGGAATGAGCCTGCGAAATTACAAAAAAATAGAGATTAACAATTTAACCTTTTTCACTAATATTTTTGAAATGTTTAATAACTTCTATAACAAGCGTAAAAACCTTTTTTGAATGGTTTCCTTCACAATAACCCCCGACCGCAGATTTTGAGATTTTAAATTTGGTTTTTGAGATTTTTCGGATGCTGATTACCGGATGAATTCATCCTCCCTTCAGGTCGAGCCAAGCCAGAGGGAAGAGACCTGAAAAGAGGCAGAAAGAAGTTTCTCATCGGATTAAACAGATTAATCGGATTTATTATTGTCTGCCGTGCATAACCGCCCGTTAAATCAGATGATTAGTTGTGGGTGATGTAAAAAGACAGAAGAATTAAGTAAGAAGGGAGAAGGATAAAGGATAAAAAGATAAAGAGGCGAGGAGAGCTGTGAGTTCTTTTGAATTTTAAATTGATGCTTATTACCGGCCTGCTTTGTCAGGCCTTGTTGCCCGCGCTTTCTTTGGTGGTCGAAAGCATCCCATCGGGATGAAATCTTCTAACCCGGGACGTAAGTCCCCGGGCTAAACCAAACCAAAAAAAAGTTCCGTAGGAACGGCATGTTTTCATTTTCATCTTCATGAAGTTTTTTAAAACTATTTCGTTCCTACGGAACTCTGTCTTTTTTACTCTATTCTTATCCGGATACTTACGTATCCGGCTATAATATTTCCTGCCTTCGGCAGGTTTTCTTTAATGGGGTTTTTACCGAAACTCATCCCATCGGAATGAAATCTTCTAACCCGGTATGCAGAGCAATCCGTTAAATCCGTTAAATCCGATGATTAGTTACGGTAATGTAAAAAGGTAGAAGGATTAAGTAAGAAAGATAAAGGGAGAGAAAAAATAATGGTTCAAAAAAAATACAGCTTGTCAAATTACCATCATCCCTTTTCACTAATATTTTGAAGCCGCTTTTTATCAAGAATTTCAAGGTGTTTGCCCTCTGCCAAAATAATTTTTTCTCTCGATAATTCAGTTAACAAACGGCTTACCGTTTCACGACTGGAACAAACCAAATCGGCAATTTCGGAACGGTTTAAAGGCAATTCAAATTGATTGGATTGATAAATATTTGAAGAAAGATCAAGCAAATGGGTTGCCAGCCTTCCAAACACCTGATTTTGCACCAGCTTAACGCAACGGTTAAATTGTTCCAGCTCGTTTCGGCAGAGCTCAATAATAATTTCGTACGAAAAATCAGGGTTGAGCCTTATCAGCTCTTTAAAGGTATTAATATCAATAAAACAGGCCGTAGTCCTTTCGACAGCAACAGCCGAATAATGGTTTATTTTATCACCCATGGTGGTAGGAACCCCTAAATAACAAGGTGCTTTTTTTAATCGTAATATTTGTGTCCGTTGTGGGCCTTTTACCAACAGCTTCACCAGTCCCGTTTGTAAATAAATGATGTTAGAGGATAACGCATCTTGTTTAAAAATCGTATCTCCTTTTTCAAATACAGCCTCTACACAGCTCTGTCCCAACACATTAAGCTCCTGCTCGGCAAGATTAATCACCGCTTTCGATTTTAACAGGCAGGAAGTACAACTAACCGGTTTCATGTTTCATAAATATTAAAAAAACAAAGGTACATTTTTGTGTGATATAAATCACATTTTTATGAAATCAAGCTCACGCCTCTTTTTTGTTTTATCATAATTTCTCACCGTACTTTTGTACTGTTAATTAAATAACAAATTAAAATTATCGGAGGACAAAAAAATGGAAAACAAAAAATTATGTTTAGCACTTTTTTCCGGCAGCGTTGACAAATTAACAGCAGCCGGTGTAATTCTGGGTGGTGCTGCTGCCGAGGATATGGATGTGGAGATTTATGTTCTGCTTCAGGCAGCTTTTGCCTTTAAAAAGGAAAATGCCCTTACCAACGACCGAGTGGCAGAAATTACCGACAAAAAAGAGGAATTTCTTGCTTCGTTAAAACGGCTGGAGGCACCCCATTGGACAGAAGCTTTTCGTACAGCCAAAGAGATGACCAATGTTAAAATTCACATTTGCGGCTTTGCCGGAAAAGTATGGAACGGTTTTAAGTTGGATGATTTCATCGACCTTGCCGACGACATTTGCGGTATCGGCGAATATATGACCTCTGCCGAAGAAGCCGATATCAATCTCTTTATTTAGTTCATAACATTAAAAAAACATCATCATGACAACAGAAGAATTAACAGCCATAACGGTTGACAAATCGGTAGATGCCCGCGGTACATCCTGCCCGGGACCTCTGCTGGCAGCAAAAAAAGCCATCGGACAAATTGAAAAAGGCCAGGTAATGGAAGTGCTTTCGGCCGACGAAGGAACCAAACGCGATATACCGAAATGGTGTACAAAGAAAGGTTTTGAATATCTCGGAACCATTGAAGAATCAGGCTTTTTTAAAATCCTTTTAAGAAAATAAAATGGCCGGCGGAAAAGTAAATAATAGTCCTAAAATTCTGGTTTTTTCAACCGAAAAAATATCGGATCCGGCTATTGACATGGCGGGCTTGTTAAAATTACATTATCCGCCCACTGTTTACACCATTCCCGTGCCTTGTTCAAGTGCCATCAAACCGCGCTGGATTTTACACGCACTTGAACAGGGTTTCGACGGGGTATTTATTGCTGCCGACGGAACCGACTGCCCTTACGGTGAATCGTGTACCACAAAAACTGGTGAAGTGGTACGAATAACCATGGAACAAATGAAAGAAAAGGGCATTGACCCTGCCAGATTAAAAATGGCTGCCATCTGTTCGGTGTGTAGCGAGCCTTTTGTAAAACATGTAAAAAGTTTTGCGAAGTATTTAAGTAAATCTTCAAACTAATAGAGATGCAGGAAACAAATGAAATATTGGAGTATGATGTACTGGTAGTTGGCGGAGGCATTGCCGGGGGCGAGTCGGCATTAAATCTTGCCAACTTGGGTTACAAAGTGTTGTTGGTTGAAAAGGAACTCTCCATCGGCGGCAAAATGATTTTGCTCAGCAAAGTTTTTCCAACGCTTGATTGTGCAGCCTGTATTACCACACCCAAAGTGTCGGAAATTGCACGCCACCCCAACATAACCATCTATACCGGTGCCGAAGCCAAGAAAATATCCAAAAAAGCCGAGCATTTGTTTGAGGCTGTTATTCATCAAAAACCACGTTATGTCACGGTTGCAGACTGTACAGGGTGTCAGCTGTGCGAAGAGGCATGTCCCGTAAGTGTTACCGATGAATATCAGTACGGACTGGCGGGGCGTAAAGCAGCCTTTATCCCTTTTAGCATTGCCAGCCCGCGTGCGGCAGCCATCGACATTGAAAACTGCATCTTATGCGGTGCCTGCGAACGGGTTTGCCCAACCAACTGCATCGACTTTACCCAAACAGAAAAAGAGATTTTGGTCAAAATAAAATCGGTAATTGTAGCCACCGGATTTAATTTGTTTGACCCGTTAAAAATTCCAAGATACAATTTCGGCAAAGCCAAAAACATTATCACCTCCATGCAAATGGAAAGGCAGCTTGCACCAACGCGCCCTTTTAACACCATTTTGCGTCCGGGTGATGGTAAAATGCCCGACAACATTGCCTATGTTTTGTGTACCGGTTCGCGCGACAAATCCATTGGAAACCCCATCTGCTCACAAATTTGTTGTATGTATTCAATCAAGCAGGCACAACTGCTAATGGGCGCACTACCCATGGCCGATGTAACCATTTACTATTTACATATCAGAGCTTTTGGCAAAGGATTTAACGAATTTTATGCTCAGGCACAGGAGATGGGTGTTGAGTTTGTAAAAGGAAAAGTGGGTAAAATAACCGAAAAAGAGAACGGAAACCTGATGCTGCGTTACGAAGATATTGAAACGGGAACGGTAAAAGAGGCTGAGCACGATATGGTAGTGCTTTCCGTGGGTGTTTTACCCAATACCGAAATTACCCAATCGTTTTCTAACAACAAGCTCACCTTGGATCCGTTCAACTTTATTAACCAGTCCGATATTTTGGCAAGTCCTGCCAAAACAAGCATACAGGGTGTTTTTGTGGCAGGCACTGCATCGGGGCCAATGGATATTCCCGATTCAATTCTGTCGGGCGGAGCTGCGTCAGCCGAAACAACCAGTTATTTAAGGAGGGCATCATTATGAATAAAAAAATAGGGGTTTATATTTGCCATTGCGGAGGTAATATTTCCGATTATGTGGATGTGGAAAAAGTTCGCAAGGCCGTTGAAAAAGATGAAGGTGTATTTTTATCGAAAACCACCATGTTTGCCTGTGCCGATTCCAATCAAAAAGATATGGTGTCCGACATCAGAGAAAAACAACTGGATGGCGTTGTGGTAGCTTCGTGTTCGCCCAAATTACATCTTATTACTTTCAGAGGCGTTGCCGAAAGAGCAGGGTTAAACAAGTACAATTACGTGCATGCCAACATTCGCGAGCAGGTTTCGTGGGCTCACTCCGACAACAAAACGGGGGCTACCGAAAAAGCCATTCAAATTGTAAAAGCTGCCATTGCAAAAGTACGCACTGCCGAGGCTCTAAAACCGGTAAAAGTAAAATCGACCAAAGCGGTGGCGGTAATAGGTGCAGGGGTAGCAGGCATGCGCGCCGCCATCGAGTTGGCAGAAGCCGGTTCGGAAGTATATTTACTTGAACGCGAATTTTTTGTGGGAGGCCGTGTAGCCCAGTGGGACGACCTCTGTATTACCGATGAAACGGGAAAAGAGCTTATAACACGCCTTTATGATCAGGTGATGAAACACAAAAATGTAACCCTGTTTACCGGTGCCGAAATAGCTGAAAACAAAGGCAGTGTTGGAAATTTTAAAATTAAGGTAAAAATTACCCCGCGCCGTTTTAAATTACACTGTTCGGGTAACGAGCTTCAAAAAGCCATCGATGTTTGTCCGGTTGAGGTTCCCGATGAGTTTAATTTTAACATCACCACACGCAAGGCCATTTATCATAACTACCCGGCCGAATACCCACAACTGCCTGCCATCGACATAAAAAACTGCACCCGTTGCGGAAAATGCGAAGAAGTTTGCAGTGCTGTAGATTTCAGCCAAAAAACCAAGTATCTTGACCTTAAAGTCGGCTCCATTTTGGTTGCAACCGGTTTCGACCCTTACGAGCCACCCAAAGGAGAATTCGGCTATGGCGAAATTGATAATGTAATTACACTGCCACAATTTAAACGGGTAATCCACTATAACGATAAAAAGTTGTTATGGAGAGGGAAAGAGGTAAAAAACATTGCCTATATTTATTGTGTTGGCAGCCGCCAGCTGAATGGTGAAAACAAATACTGCTCACGCTATTGCTGCACCGCCACCATTCACACGGCCATTACCGCAAAGAAAAAATATAAAGGCATTCACAATTTCCACTTTAACCGCGGCATACGAACCTACGGCAAAGCAGAGGTGTTTTATGATGAATCGTCACGCCTGGGCGACATCTACCTCCAATCGTTTGAGTATGATCCTCCTGTTGTTGAAAACCACAACGGGAAAACCATGGTAAAAATAAAAGATTTGCTAACAGCCAACAAAGAACTGGAGGTTGAAGCCGACCTTGTGGTACTTGTTACAGGCATGGTTCCCCGAAAAGATAATTCGGTGGGCAACTTGTTAAAAATTCCCAAAGGCAGAGATAAATTTTTTAACGAGATCCATATGAAACTAAGGCCTGTTGAAACGGTTATCGATGGGGTTACCATTGCCGGCGCAGGCCAGGGGCCTAAAAATATAATGGAGTCGATGAACTCGGCACTGTCGGCAGCCACCAAATCGTTTTCGTTAATCGACTCGGGAGAACTGGCACTGGAACCTACCATTGCCAAAGTTGACGAAACAGCTTGCGAATGGTGTGGAAAATGTGATGAGGCCTGCCCGTACAATGCTTTTGAGAAAGTGGAAAAAGAGGGTAAACTTATTGCCCGTGTTATTCCGTCGGTTTGTAAAGGATGCGGTATGTGCCTCCCTGTTTGCCCTGTAAACGCCATTGACCTTGTTGGTTTGTCGGATACCGATATGGAAAATATGATTGATGCCCTAATTCCAAACAATATAAAACGATAGTCATGGAACCGGAAAAAGGAAAAACAGCAAAATATCTGAAAACGAAGCGTCCTGTTCCAAAAGAGGTTACAGAACAGTTAAAACAATTCACAAAAGCCAAAAAGAGTATTCTTAATGCCTTAAAGGAAGGGGACAAAACAATTCCGCAACTTGCCGAAACCCTTAAAATGCCTGCCGATGAAGTTGTTTTTCAACTTATGAGCCTGCTTAAATACGGATTTGTTGAAACCGGTGATATGGATGATATGGATGAGTATTTCTATTATAAATTAAAGCAAAATGGCAAAAATTAATCCTGAATTTAGCGATGAGCTTAAAAAATATGGTGCTTTCGATTTAAATGCCTGCTATAACTGCGGGAATTGCACAGCGGTATGCACCCTGTCGGATGAAGAAAACTCCTTTCCCCGGAAAATGGTTCGCTACAGTGTGCTGGGTTTGGACGGAGAAATTACGGCTTCTCTCGATCCCTGGCTCTGCTACTACTGCGGAGAGTGTTCGGTAACCTGTCCCCGCGAAGCCGACCCGGGAGAATTGATGATGTCGCTGCGTCGTTGGCTCACCGCAAAGTACGACTGGACGGGATTATCGGGTCTGTTGTATAAATCGTGGCCGGCATCGCTCTTTTCCTTCCTGCTGTTAACTCTGGCCGTTGTTTTATTCGGCAGCTATCAGCAATTCGACACCTCGGTAATGATGCACTACGGACACTTTTTTGAGATAGCTGCCATTACCCTGGTTTTTGCCCTGATTTTGTTACCCAACATCCTACACATGTGGTGGCTTACTATTTACAAACCCGGTATAAAAGTCCCGTTTTCAGCTTATCTAACATCATTACAGGATTTGATGGTTCATATGTTCACCCAAAAACGTGCTTTGGGTTGCGACGACAACCGGTTTCGGTGGTTCGAACACTTTGTCCTAGTGCTCGGATATTTATTGTTGCTGTTTACCACTGTGTTTCTTAACTGGTTCGAAACCGCCAATCTGTTTATAATTATTTTGGGATATGTGGAAAGTGCCGTTATTTTTGTGGTAACCTTCGATTTTGTTCGTCGCCGTATCCAAAAAAATCAGGCTGTCAGTAAAAACTCACATCCCAGCGACTGGTTGTTTGTCATCTGGTTATTTTTGATGGGGTTAACAGCCTTTTTAGTCAGACTGTTTATTGATGTGGATATGCTTGAAACTGCACCTTGGATATATCTGATTCATTTAATAATATTGGTGCAGTGGGCTTTGCTTATTGTTCCTTTCGGAAAATGGACGCACTTTTTATATCGTTCCTTTGCCATGTATTTTCACAGGGTTATCGAACTAAAACAGTAGCAACTGTTTTACAAACCCACTTTTACGCTCATCACCAAATTTCGCGTCAACCCGTCGGCACGGTATTTACGGTCGATTACCGGAAATGAAAGTGCATATTCAACCGGTTTATTGTTTTTAAGTTTTTGAATAAACGTGATGCCGAGGTTTAGCGTTATCTGGTTTGAACCGGCTAAAGCAATGTTTTCCTCATTTTTAACAATTTGGTCTTGCTGCAGGCGATAAATTCCCAACAGGGTTGCTTTTAAACCATTGTCGTTTTTTAAGACAAACCAACGCTGAAACCTGAGATACAAATCATCTCCGCGTTTCAGCTGTGCCGATTCGTAATAGAGTTTATGGCTGTCGGTTTCGTTTTCAGGGCGAAGATATTGGTTTTTGTTGCGGTTAAAAGGATGCTGGTAGGCAACATAAAAATCCCATTCATTAAAATGGTAAAAAATACCTGATAAAATATCGTTGGTTCCGAGGCTTGTTTGATAGGCCATGGGCAATGGCGAACCCTTAAAATCAAAATCGGAGTTATTGCTTTTCAACCTTGCGCCCAACAATAAGCTTACGCCCTGTTTTTGCCCCGAAAAGATGGTTTGGGTAACCGAAAAAATCATGTCGCCAACGCCTGCCGTCGCGCCAAGGTTTCCTGTGGTAAATATAAAAGGTGCCCGCAGTTGAAGTTGCGTATTTTTATATAACCGGTACTGTACCGAAACGGTTGACTGGCCAATAAGTACAAATTTTTCACCCAGCCCAAAGGATTGTTCAAACGAAACATTTAATTTGGGTAGCGCTTCTTCTTCCGGCTGTAAAAAATTCATGTTACCAACCGAGCAGGCTCCGGCATCGCTGCAACCCTGACTGATTGCCGGATGAACAATAAAAAGCAGAAATACTGCCAACAGTATATTTTTCATGTGTTTATAATTTTGTTTACCCCGTGTAATAGATGATTTCAAATTCCACTTGGTTTACCCTGTGGAATAATCTCAAATTCCATAGGGTGAATTTGATATACTACGCTTTTGTTTTGTCATGATTTTTGCTTGCCATGCGGCAAAAATCCCGCCAAAACCGGCCTTGTTTTATTTTCTTTACCCCGGGTTAACACCCGAGGCTATAATATGTCACCCCTCCGGGGTTCTGCATAATCAT
>CAYVWX010000031.1:0-18255 GCA_964455635.1 uncultured Lentimicrobiaceae bacterium
GTTTTTTTACCTCGGGTTGACACCCGAGGCTAAAATATATCACCCCTACGGGGTTATGTGTAATCATATTGCTGAGCGTTGACCCGGGTAACATGGGTGTTTCATCGAATTTAGTTATAGGTCTTACAGGGGTATTCCAATCAAAACTTTAAAAGACGCTTAAATTCAGTGATATCCGACCAATTGGGAATCATTTCGTGTAGTTTGGTGCCGGTTTGTTTTTTAAATATCAAATAATTATAAACCAGGGCAGTCAAATAGCTTACCGAAACAGCCGATGCAGCACCGTAATAGCCATATAAAGGAACAAAAATTACAGCAAGCACAAGCACCACCGAAAAGCCCACAATGTTGGCATAAAGATTAATTTTAGGATTACCAAGTCCGCTAAAATAGTGGGCAAAAACAGCGTTGGCCGCCAAAGCCAAAACGCCGGGTGTCAGCAACAACACAATGGGTTTAACGCCTGCAAATCCGGCACCCAAAACCCACACATACACCCCTGTCGGCAGCAACAGCAGAACCAACAACCCCAGCATGGTTAACACCACCGACACTTTTAAAAGCTTAACAGTTACCTCTTTGGCATAAACTCCGTCGGTAGTGTTCGACAATTTTGAAAACTGCACCAGCGAAATGCTTTGCCCAATCAGTTTTAACCCTTCGGTCAGCTGGGTTCCCGCCGTAAAAACGCCCAACGAAGGAAGCCCTGTAAAATAACGAACGAGATAATATCCTGCTCTTTTGTTTCCGATAAAAAGAATGTTTGCAACCGAAGTTAACAAACCAAACCGAAAAACCTCCACCGCAACCTGTCGCAAGCCGAATAGTTTCATTTTATTTTCACGATATAGCACGCTCACCAGGCTTGCGACAACACCAAATGCATACGATGCATACAGTGCCACCACGTAAGAGCTTACCGTTTTTTCGTTTTTTATGTATATCAGATAAACAAAAACCAACAGCAACACCAATGTCTGCAGGGTAAATAAAATATTATAGGTTTTAATACGCTCTTTGCCCAGCAGCAGATTATAGTGCGTAAGCATATAGGCACTGATGGCTGCAAGTATTAAAATATGTAGTTCGTAGCCTTGGGGAACGATGGTGTGATACACCACGGGAAAAGCAAATCCCATCAGGTTGAAAAGAAAAGCAAAAGCAATTATGGCCACAACAATCCAGCTGTATGAAATAATAAGCAAATTTGCCACCGAGGTGCGCGAGGTCATATAAATAAGGGCGCTGCCGGCAAACAAATCAACAAAAAGCTGAATAATATTTATGTCGAGCAATATTAACCCGATGGTTCCCATTCCTTCGCGCCCCAAATTCCGGGTAATAACAAAAAGCACGATAAAAGTAACCACTGCATTAATCAGTCGTGCTCCTGCCGTTCCAAGTATTTTTTTAAACATTTAAAAATTTAGAATAAAAAAACAAAGGTAGCAATTCGTAGGAAACAACAGAAAGTCAGATCCCGATTCTCTATTTAGTACTCCTTTGCTTTGGCTGAAAAGTATATCTTTGTATAAAGTTTTTATCATGGCATTGGATATCCAGGCGCTGTTTTACAAAAAAATAAAACGCCAACAGTTTAACCGCACCATCGGGCTCTTTGGAGCTACAACCATTGGGGTGGGTGCGCTGATGGGGGCAGGCATTTATGTGCTTATCGGCGAAGCTGCAAAAACGGCAGGGCCTTCGCTTATTTTAACCTATTTGCTTTGTGGATTGTTGGCTTTTGCCACTACACTCATGTATGCCGAGCTGGCGCGCATTATTCCCCGTTCGGGTGGCGGTTATACATATGCCTACGATGTTTTAGGAAGTATCGGCGGCTTTACAACAGGATGGTTTTTGGCGTTGGGCAGCCTGTTTGCCAGTGGTATTTATGCCATTGGATTTGCCGAATACACCATAGCTCTTACGGGATTAAAGCTGTCGCCTTTCGAAATTAGATTGATAGCCGCAGGCATCACCCTTTTGCTGGCAGTTGTTAATTTAAGACCTTCAAAAAACAGAAAATTCAACCTGCAAAACTGGATTATCTGGGGCAATGTTCTGATATTAATGCTGCTCATCACATTCTCCTTTTTCCATTTAAACCCCGAATTAGCCAAACCCGTATTTCCAAAAGGTTTTAGCGGCACATTCGGTGCCATTTCAATTATTTACATCTCTTTTTTCGGGTTTCAGCTTATTGCCAACAACGCCGACGAAATTATCGAGCCCGAAAAAACCATTCCCAAAGCCATGAAAATATCCATGGTTATCAGCATAGCACTCAACCTGCTTATTGCTGTTGCCGCCATTATGACCATCCCCTGGAAAGAGCTTTCGCACAGCCAGGCACCGTTGGTATTGGTAGCCAATAAAGTTTTAAGCGGTAAAGGATGGGTAATTATTTCCATAGGAGGTATTTTGGCTTCACTGGGTGCATTGAGCAGTACCCTGGTTTCGCAAAGCCGTCAGACTTATGCCATGGGAAAGGATAAGTTTTTTCCCGATTCCCTGGGGAAACTCAACAGCAAAACTAAACAACCGAAAATGGCACTGTTGGCGGGTGCCGGACTAACAGGGTTGCTATTGCTTTCGTTTGATGTAAACTTTATTGCCAAAGCCGCTAACTTCAGCCTGATTATTTCGTTGTTGCCGGTATCGTTGGCACTTTGGAAAATTTACAAGGACAACCCTGCCGCCAAACCAAAAGCTCGATGGAAACAGTATCTCCCTCACGCAACCCTTGTGATAAATTTAGGGCTGTTAATGAGTCTCGGCCTTGTTTCGCTGGCATTTGGGCAGCAGCTGGCACTGGCGGGAGCGGCAATATATTTTTTCTACTCCAGAAAACGCGAAAAGAAAGGCAAAGAGGGGCTCAACATTATTTTGGAGGACAAAAAAAGTTCTCTCTCTTTAGCACCAACAAGGTTATTGTTACCATGTCGAACCCCGAAACACAAAAATCATTATTGATGTTTTCGGATACTTTGCTGGCTAAAAAAGGGGGTGAAGTAGTGGTTTTGGCCATAAAAAATGTGCCGTCCGACATCGACTTTTACGATGCACTTTCGGAAGCCGGCGAAACGTTGGAGGTTATTAAACGAAGCGTTGAAGTGGCCCGAGACAAAAACATAAAAATACAGCCTGTGGTAAGGGCTTCGCGCGAGGTAGCCATGGGCATAATTGATGCTGCCGAAGAGTTAAAAAGCCACCTGATTATCATGGGTTTTCCAAAACCTCAATTGGACGGCAAACCCGGCATATTAATCAAGGTATTAAAAAACAGTTATACCGATGTTATTGTTTTGAACCTTAAAATAAGAAGCGAAAACTTTAAGCCCAAAAGAATCGGGGTATATGTTCATGATGCTGCCAATTTGAACCTATTGCTGATAAGCGCTACAGCCATAGCCGAAAAACACCATGCAAAGGTTGTTTTGATGGCCTACCTGCCTGAAAAATACGGCAGGAGGCAAAAGTCAAAAATTGATAAAATGATGATTGAAAGCCTTCAGAATTTCAATTCCCCGTCGCTTTACGAACTGAGCGTTAACACCAGCAACAACCCGTTGGAAGATTTACTGTTACAGTCGGAAGGGCTGGATGTGATAATTACGGGCACCGAGCAGCTTGGTAACGAAAACAAGTTCGAGCATTCGCTTCCGTTTCAACTGGCACGTCGCGCCAAATGTTCGGTAATTTTAGTTAAGTCGGTAAGCAAATTTAAAAGGATGTTGAAAGGATTGTAGTGGTATTTTGACATGAAATAACAAAAAACAATTTACAAATAGCAAATAAACGGCAACCCCGAAATTTAAAAACCGAATGCCCTTGTGAACTATCCATTGTTGCGAAATTGATTTTTTAACTTGACCGGCTTATCCGGCTTTGGAAAACGACCGTACAAATTTTCTGTGAAGAATAAAAAAACCTGCCGTTCAAATTTATTGTCGGGCAGGTTTCATCATTATTAACCAAAAAAATGCATCATTTGAAAATTACGCTATTGTCTCTGTTTTATGTTTTGTCATGATTTTTGCCTGCTTCGCGCAAAAATCCCGCCAAAACGGGTCTTGGGTTTTTCTTTCCCTCGGGTTAACACCCAAGCCTATCCATAGTACGCTCCTCCGGAGTTTATCATCAAGTTGCTGTGTGGCGACTTGCCGCCATGGATGCTTCATCTGTTTTTAATCTTGTTGTTTGCGGTATTCAACAAACAGCTCTATGGCTTCGTATTCCGCCATTCCCAGTTTGTCGTATTTTAGGGCTGTTTCGCGGTTGCGTTCAATGGCAAAACGCCATATTTCCACATCGTCGGAGCCGGGAAACATAACCTCTTTTTGACTTGAATGGCGAAAAATAGCGGTTCGTTTTTTACGTAGTTCACCGGGACTTACAGGCACAGCCATATCCACGTCGGCAACATCCCACTCTTTCCAGGTTCCATGGTACATCCATACGCGGCAGTCGTTAACCCAACTGTCGTTATGTACTGTCTGCAGAGCACGGGAAATGCCGTCAAAACATTTACGATGTGTGCCGTGAGGATCGGTTAAATCGCCGGCCAGGTATATCTGATGCGGCTTAACTGTGCGCATGGCTTCGGTAATTATCTCCACATCTTTGTTTGTAAGGGAGGCTTTTTTTATGGTTCCGGTTTCGTAAAAAGGCATTTTTAAAAACATGATATGCTGTTCGTCAATGCCGAGATAACGGCAGGCCGAGATGGCTTCCGCCTGCCGGATATAAGCTTTTAATCTGCGTGTTTGGCCGCCGTCAGTATCACCGGATTTTTTATGATCGAGCTCCTGATGTATTTGACTGATATCGACCTCAAAATTGCCTGCAACATTTTCGGTAAACCACAAATATTTCAAAACCATGTTATCATCCACGGCAATGTTGCCCGATGTTTGATAAGCTACAAAAACCTCATGTCCCTGTTCTGCCAACCGGTTTATGGTTCCTCCCATAGCCAACATATCATCGCCCGGATGTGGGCTGAACACCAATACGCGTTTTGGATAGGGTTTGGCACGCTCGGGACGCTGCGAATCGTCGGCACCCGGTTTACCACCCGGCCATCCGGTTATGCTTTTTTGCAGCATATTAAATACTTTGAGGTTTATATCGTAGGCAGGCCCGAAATTTACCACCATATCGCCCAAACTATTGTCGTTGTAATCGCGGTTGGTAAGTTTTAAAATCGGTTTATCCAGTTTGTTGCACAGCCAAAGAGTGGCTTTTTTTATTAGCCTGTCGTTCCACTGTACATGACGTACCAGCCAGGGAGTTTTATAGCGAACCAATTCGGCGGCAGCCTCTTTATCTAAAACAATTTTGGTGTTTTTATGATGCTGTAAACAGGTCGCAGGAACCGAGTCGATAACAGGCCCTTCAATGGTTTTTTGTATGATTGAAGCTTTTTTTTCGCCCCAGGCCATAAGGATAATGCGCCGTGACTGCATAATGGTACCCACGCCCATGGTAATGGCCTTGCGGGGTACGTTTTGCTGACCATGAAAATCGCCTGCAGCATCGGCAATGGTTAGTGCATCAAGGGTTACCATTCTTGTTGGGGAGTTTGTCCCCGAGCCGGGTTCGTTAAAACCAATATGGCCTGTGCGGCCGATACCAAGAATCTGCAAATCTATTCCACCTGCTTCACGAATGGCTGTTTCGTAACGCTGACAAAAATCGAACACCTCTGATTCTGCTACAGTTCCATCGGGAATATGAATATTTTCGGCGGGAATATCAATGTGGTTAAAAAGATGTTCGTGCATAAAATACCAGTAGCTCTGTATGTTGTCGCGCTCAATGGGATAGTACTCATCCAGATTAAAGGTAATTACATTTTTAAAACTCAGCCCCTCCTCCTTATGCATCCGTACCAGTTCGGCATATACGCCAATGGGACTTGAGCCGGTGGCAAGTCCAAGCACACATTTTTCACCCTTTTCCGTTTTTTCTTTAATCAATGTTGCTATCTCGCGGGCAACGTCGCGAGATGCTGTTGCAGCATCGTTGTAAACACCGGTAAACAGCTTTTCGTATTTACGCTCCAGCCGCTCCACTACCTCTAAATTTAAAAGTTGATCTGTCATATTTTTGATTATTCTTTTTTCTTTATAAACATCAGTTTTTACTTTTTCAGCTTTTGATTTTGGGCATCAAAATAGAGTGCAGCAGCACCCAAAACAGCAATGTCTTCCTGTTGCGTTGCCACTATTTTTAATTTACCAAGCGCATGTTTATAAGGAAAGGTATTTATTTTTTCCCACATACTTTTTTCAAACCAGTCAAAAGCTTTTGACAACGACCCCCCTACAACAATTATTTCGGGGTCCACCGAAAAGAGAATGGTTTTAATAAGGTTTCCCAAATCATAACCGTACTGTTCAAAAATAGCCAGTGCAATTTTATCTTTCCTGCCGGCTCTTTTTATAAGGGTGTTGGCAGAAAGTCCGTATTTGTAATCGAAATAATTATCGTTTAGATAAAACTCGTAGTTTTCATCACGGTACGGAATATCGCCAAATTCACCGGCCCCACAATTTGTTCCCCAATATAGATGTCCTTTAAAAATAATTCCGGCACCTACGCCGGCACCCAGTATAAGGCCCACACTATTTTCGTAGCCGGCCGCTTTTCCAAAATACATTTCGCCTATGGCAAAGCAGTTGGCGTCGTTGTTAACATAAACCTTCATATTAAAATGGCTTTCAAGGATTTCTTTAATATGAACCTCTCGCCACGAGGGAATATTTTGCACCTTGTAAACAATACCTTTTTCAACATCCACCAGGCTGGGAACTCCAATGCCGATGCCTGCCACTTCGTCGTCGTTTACCTGATTAATGATATCGAACACCTCGGCAAGTACCTCTTCTTCCGAAGCTTTGTTGTTAATTCGTTTAGAGATGCTGTTTTCAATTTTCCCATCTTTAACCTTTCCGGCGATAAGCACCTTGCCACTTATTGAAACACCGATAACCGTATTTTCCATCATTGTATTTTAGTTTTCATTAAAAAGCTGTTTTACCATTTTAACCGATTTGTTATTATCAAAATAAAGCGATGCGGCTCCCAACACGGCAATATTTTCCACCGAGGAAAAAACAACATCAAAATCTTTCATGGCATTGGGAAACGGAAAGTCAAGCAACGCTTTCCACATGCTTGTTTCAAAATATTGAGAAGCTTTTGCCACAGAACCGCCAATAATAACTTTGTGAGGGTCAACCGCCAGTTTAATGGTTTTAATGGCATTTCCCAAATGCAACCCAAATTCATCAAAAGCTTTCAGAGCCATTTTGTCGCCACGGGCAGCCAGCAGTGCCAGTTCTTCCCCTTTCAGTCCGAATTTATTTTTAAAAAACTTACCGCTGCAATAATCTTCGTAGGTTGCATCGCGATAGGCTATGTTACCAAACTCGCCGGAGCCGCAGTGGGCATCGGAAAGCAGAAATCCGTTTTTAATAATTCCGCCACCCATGCCGGTTCCCAACGTAATGCCGACAAAATCTTTTTCATGTATGCCGGCACCAAAACGTGCTTCGCCAAGGGCAAAACAGTTGGCATCGTTATCTAAAAATACGGAAACATTAAAATGATTTTCCAAAATCTCTTTAAGCCTGACCTCTTTCCACGACGGGATATTCTGTATATCGTTAACAACTCCTTCGGCTCTGTCGATTAGTCCCGGAATACCTATTCCTATTGCCAATACTTCCTCATTAATTAAGTCGGTGATAACCGATATTATCTCATCAACAACATCCTGCGGGTTCCGGCTGCCGGCCGAAATTAATTTGTAGCTGTTTTTTATAAGCCGGCCGTTGGTTATCAATCCCGCCACTACTTTGGTTCCTCCGAGGTCAACGCCTATTAATGCTCCCTGTTCCATTTTATTTATGATTTGAATATTGATTTAACACTTACTGTTTTATTACGGATGATTGGTTTAGCCCAAAAGCTGATGCTTAAGATATAACCCAGGGTAACAAACAGAAACATCATGCCCATTTTTAGGGATGTAACATCGCTGATGCCCCCGATTAGCAGCTGCACAACGGCTCCGCCGGCAATTCCGGTCATTAATATCCCTGTAAACGAGCCATGATGCTTTGAAACCGAATTTAACCCCAGCGATACGATTACCGGATACATAACCGAAAGGAAGAACCCTGAAACGGGAAAAGCCCACAACGACAATTTATCACCTCCCCATAGGCCGGCGGCAAGGCTGACAATGGCCAGTATTGTAAACCATCGTAAAACAATTTTACTGTCGAGAACTTTTAACAAAATCAATCCGAGTACACCTCCAATGGTCATCAACCCCCAAAAGTAAGATACGGCATCGGCACCTGTTGTGTTGGGGTCAAATCCGTGATAGTTGCTTAAAAATTTCGACATCCAGTACGAAATTCCCTGCTCGGTACCAACATACATAAAGATGCCGAGGAAATAGAGTATTACATATTTATTTTTAAAAAGCTCCACATAACTGGCTTTGGAGCCTACTTTTTCATCTTCCTGCAACTCAACGCGGGGAAATTTTATAAATACAATTAAAACAATCATTAAAATGCTTAACAGCGCAAAAACCCAGTACATCGATACCCACGAAAGGGACTCGGGAACAAGTGAGGCAAATAAACTTACCAGAGGTTTTCCGGTGTTTCCGTTATCGATATTGGTAACGAGATAGGAATATACCTGTGGGCTGACAAAAGAAGCCAATCCGAAAATGAGCTGTGCCAAAACGGAATTAAAAGCATAGTGCTCTACGCCGCCTGACACGCGCAACAAAGGATTGATTACCACTTGCAACGCAGCCATGCCCGTTCCGATGGTAAACAACGAAATAAGAAAAATATTAAATCCGGGAAACAGTGCAAAGCCAAGGGCACCTGTAAATGCCAATAAAAAGGCCAGAATCATCATTCGCTTTTCGCCCCATTTGTTAAGCAAAAATCCTGATGGAATGGACATTACACCGTAAGCAATAAAAAATGCAAACGGTAAAAATCCGGCCATGGTTTCGGTAAGATGATATCCGGCCGAAACATTGGGGTTAAGGGCTCCCAATATATTTGTCAGAAATGAAATGACAAAAAAGGTTATTAAAATAAGAACAACGATGGTGTAATTACGTTTCATATGCTTATAATGTTGTAACTGTGTTTTTTATTCATTATACGCCTCAATTTTTAAAAACGGTGTTTTGTTTTTAAGATTGCTGTTTTTTACAGAGGCTGTTAATATTCTTTTTTCGCCCGGCACCAACGAAACATAATTATCCGACCATAATACGGGTAAAATGGTGTTTCCGGTTTTTTTATCTGCAATTTTTGCATGGATAAAAAAGGCTATTTTCGACGACGGATTGACTATTGTAACCAAAAACAGGGTTTTTGTTCCTGATGGTTTTTTAACCATTGAAGCGGTTATCTTAACTTTTGGTAACCGGTTTAAGGCTGTAAAATCGGCATACTGCTTAACAGGAGTATGGAAATACCAGGACGGGGGTTTAGCCTCATAATCCAATATATCTTTTCGTGCTGAAACCCAGTAAAAGTTATTATCCACTTCTTTATCAGTACTATCCATCAGGCGTAAGTCTAAAAAACAAACATCGTTGTTCCATTTAAACAATGGGAGGCGTAACAATTTTTTACTGCTGTTTGCCTGAAGGCCGGTTTTTAGCTCCTTTTCAAATTTCAACGATGAATTTTTATCATAAGCCCTGATTTTAACCTTGCAGGCGGATAAATCTTCCAACCGGTCGTTCACCGCATAAATCCATCTTTTTGCGGGGTCGTAAACACAATGGTAAGGTTGTGATGCTTTTTTTGCACCAAAATAAGCACCGTTGGGCATCAGGTAGTAATCGTAAAGTTGCCAGTACATTTCGGGCCAGGCCGAATTGAGCATCCACTGTATCACACCCGTTGCCTTGTATCTGTTTACCGAAAAGGCCTCGAACATGGGGCGCATCAGTTCATAATTCATCAGCTGAGCTTTTTTTGCATAGTCGGCAACCGACAACGCTTTGCCATAGCGGGCTTCCAAAGCGGTTGTATAGAGGTTGAGATTGTTAAATTCGTTACGTCCGCAGTGAAAATTCCATACCGAATCAATGGGCCACCGGTGACTCTCGGTTAACATATTCCGGATACTTTCCAAAGGCGGTACCTGCGCTCCGGGAGAGGTTTCGGTATTAAACCCGAATGCGCCGCCATACAAGGTGTCGGAAAACCAATAAACCGGAGGCTCGTAAGCATAAGGGCCCCGCATTTTTACACCCGTATTTCCGTTGGGAGTATCCCACTCTTTTGCCGAGGCCAGAAATACCCTTGTGGAGTCGAAACGGGTAAATGTTTCGTGGTAACGTTGCTCCAGCTTCGGATTTGGTATGCAATCGCTGCCTCCCAGCCAGGCAAAAACGGAAGGATGGTTTCTGAGCCATATAACCTGATCCTGCCAAGCCCTGCTCATCATATCTACATCAGCAGGTTTTTGAATCCCGCCATACTTTTCGCTGCAGGCAATGCCAAGATAATCTTCCCACTCCCAGTGGCAACTCCACCCGGCCATGACTAAAATCCCCAGGCTGTCACACAAATTGTATAAAGTTTGATTGCTGCCCCAAAATCCTTCCAAACGGATGGTGTTCAAATTCATATCCCTCACATACTCCAGCTGACTCAGAATGGATTCCCGTGTATCGTCCAGCAAAAGCCTGTCAACCCAACCGCCTCCGCGAATTAATATTTTTTTTCCGTTAATCTTAAATCCTCTATGTCCCTCATTTGTATAATAACTTGATACTGATCTGATTCCGAATTTTACAGATTTTTCATCCAAAACCCTCCCGCTGTCGTGAAACTCAAAAGTTGCCTTGTACTGATTTGGTTTCCCCAAGGTAGCCGGCCACCATATTTTAGGGTTTTGTAACACAAGTTGCTGAAACTCATTGGGCGTAAAAAGTACTTTTTTAGTCTGCCCCGCTAATAATTCAACGGGCTTAATAAGTTTGATTCCGTTAATTTTTAAAACCGCTTCCCCCAACAAATCAACTTCTTCATAGTTGGTTACTTCAACCGAAGCAGTAAGTCGGGCGGTTTTCAGGTTGTCATCCGGGGTGGCAACCACAAAAAGCCTGTTCACACCAACTCCGTTATTTATATCCAGCCAAACAGGTCTTGTTACGCCCATCTCACCATCAGGTGCAGGCGGGTTCCAGTCCACAAAGCCAATGGAAAAATCACCTTTTACCGGAGGAAAAACCTCCAACGCCAAAACATTTTCTCCCTGTGCCAAATGGGGGGTAATGTCGAAACTAAACATACGAAAGGGATTTTTTACCTGTGCTGTATCGGCAATTAAGATGCCGTTTAGCCATACATTGGCTTTGTAGTTAATCCCGTCGAAACGCAATAAAATATGTTCATCCTTTTTATTGTAAACAAATGTCGTGCGGTACCACCAGGAGGTTTTAAAGGGCTCGGACGATATTTTATTCAAATTTTCATCAACAAAAATATTTTTGTACAAACCGTTTTTTACCAAAGCATTAAAAACCGTAGTGGGACAGGCAGCAGCATACCAGTTTCCGGTATTTAACCCCGGCAGACTAATTTTGTCTCCTTTTACCAAAACAGAATCGGAGCTTTGTATTTTCCAGCTCCTGTTCAGCTTAACGGTAAACACTTCTTTGTTTTGAGGCTGCGAACAAGCCGTCAATAAACCAACTGCAAGCAACAATGCCAACCCCTTAAAAAAATATGTTACCGGTTTCATACCTTATTATATTAAAGATAAACTGATTCGATTTACGGGTGTAAAAGTACACATCATAATTAAACTATGCAACATTTTGCACAAAAAAATTTAAATTTTTAATTCTTATCAATTACAAAACAAAATTGTTAATTTAGAATATGTATAAATATGTAGCATTGCGATGAGTGGTAGAAAGCGTGTATGGTGTTTATAAATATGTAATTATCAAAATAGTACAATGTTATAAAAAATGTAATGGAGGTTGTAGTAAAACACCGGTGAACAACAATGCTACCTTTGTTAAAAGTAATTTTTCTGTAAAAATATTTGCACAGAATATTTTTTGTTCTACTTTTGTATGCAACTTTTTGCACATTATTAAATTTAATCGTATGTCAAAATGAAAAATATCTATCTTTTGCTTTTTATGTTTCTCTACGCCGGCGCTTCATTGGCACAGGTTTCCGTTAAGGGTACCGTTTATGCAAAAAACGCCAAAGAGACCCTGCCGGGTGTTACCATTTTGGTAAAAGGAACGGCAACGGGAACCACTACGGACTTAGACGGAAATTTTAGCATTGCTGCCAAACCGGGAGACACTCTCCTGTTTTCGTACATCGGATATCATACGCAAACTGTTCCGGTAAATGGAAA
Source organism: uncultured Lentimicrobiaceae bacterium (assembly GCA_964455635.1). Classification (GTDB taxonomy): domain Bacteria; phylum Bacteroidota; class Bacteroidia; order Bacteroidales; family F082; genus B16-G9. The sequence continues at coordinate 12,454 of CAYVWX010000031.1, forward strand.
CACCCGTCTTGAAATATTTATGGAAGTTGACAACAAACTGCTTGACGAAGTGGTGGTAGTTGGATACGGGGTTCAAAAGAAAAGCGACGTAACCGGTTCGCTGGTTTCGTTAAGCGGTAAGGAGATGCAGGAAACGCACCAGCAAAACATTGCTTCCATATTGCAGGGGAGGGCTGCCGGAGTTACGGTTACTTCAAACAGCGGCGCACCCGGAAGAGATGAAGAAATTACCATTCGCGGTATAAGCTCTATCAACGGCTCGCCACCATTGTGGATTGTTGACGGGGTGCCTACCACTGCAGGGGTTAACCCGCAAGACATTCAAAGCATGGAAATACTAAAAGATGCTTCGGCTACTGCCATATACGGTACCAAAGGTGCCAACGGGGTTATTCTCATTACAACTAAAAAGGGCAGTAAAGGAAAAATGAACATCGACTATGAAAACAGATTTTCGTTTAGCAGCCTGTATAAAAAGCTGAATCTCACCACGGCCAAACAGTGGGCTAAATTGCGGGCAGAAGCATACAGCAACGCAGGTCTTCCCGTGCCACCTGCGCTTGAAAAATCATACGGCGACGGCACCGACTGGCAGGCTGCCATAACACGTACCGCCGCTTCCATGAATCATTACCTCTCTTTTTCGGGCGGCTCCGACAAACTGAATTGGTTTTTCAGCTCCAACTACAACGATCAGGAAGGCATTATTAAAAAATCGGATGCTCAATACATTGACCTGCGCTTAAATACCAGTGCCAAAATGTACAAATGGCTCACTGTGGGCGAAAATTTTTCTTTCTCGGGAAACACCACCCACCTTATAAATGAAGACGACGAATGGAATGCCATAATGATGGAAGCCATTGCCATCGACCCCATTACAAAGGTCAGAAAAGAGGACGGCTCATGGGACGGTTCAAAATACAACACCATTGCCAATCCTGTAGCTCATCTCGACAGAACAAAAAACGAAAGCAAAGATTATTCGCTTGGCGGCGATGTTTTTGCCGATATTACCTTTTTAAAAGATTTTGTTTTTACCTCCCGCTTTGGTTATTCGCAAACCTTTAGCAACGGATACGACTGGATGCCTACCTTTTTTGTAAAAACAGGTGAGGAAAATTCGCAAACATCGGTATCGCGCGACTATTATCAGGGGCAGGACTGGGTTTTGACCAATTTTTTAACCTGGCATCATAAATACAATAACCACGATTTCAAGGTGATGGGCGGAATGGAGGCGGAACGTAACTATGCCGAATGGTTTGGGGTTACCGCCACCGATTTGATTTCGGAAGCAGCGCATCTGATTTATATCGACAACGCCACCGGAAATCAGGCAGCTTCGGCTTACGGGCTGGCCAGCGACATACGCTATGTATCCTATTTTGGCAGGTTTAACTACAATTTTGCTCAAAAGTACTTTTTTACGGCCAACTTTAGGCGACAGGGTTCCTCCATGTTTGGCCCCGACAACCGTTGGGGTAATTTCCCTTCGGCATCAGCCGGATGGCGGTTGGATCGTGAAAACTTTATGAAAAACATCAACATCATCAGCACCTTAAAGCTTAGAGCAGGCTACGGCATGTCGGGTAACGATTTGGCTTTACAGCCTTATTCGTACTATGCCACCTCGCAAACAGGCCAACGCTATGTTATAGGGAATCAGATTGTTGACGGTGTGTCATTTCCGCGTATTCCCAACAGCGAGCTGCATTGGGAAGAAAAATCATCTTTAGACGTAGGTGTTGATTTATCCATGTGGGATGACAGATTTACATTTACCGGTGACTTTTTTATTGACAAAACCGGACAGATGCTTTACGACCCCGATTTGCCGGGCCATGTAGGAACGCAACAAATGCCCTTTACCAACGTAGCCTCTATGAAAAATACAGGATATGAATTTATTGTAGGTTACAAAAACAACTTTAAAAAGTTAAAGTATAACATCAAATTTAATTTCAGTCGTGTTAAAAACGAGGTGCTCGATTTAGGCAGTGCATCCTATATTCCGGCTGTTACGTTTATGCAGTTGGGGTACATTTCGCGTACCGAAGTGGGGCATCCCATGGCCTCTTTTTACGGTTATGTAACCGACGGGCTTTTTCAAAATCAGGCCGAGGTGGATGCGTATGTCGATCCTGACGGAAATCCTATTCAGCCTAATGCAGCCCCCGGCGACATCCGTTACAAGGTCGACGAAAACGGTAAGCTTATTACCGATTTTATCGGAAGTCCGTTTCCCGATTTCACTGCCGGATTAAACATGAACTTCCAATACAAAGGCTTTACACTGCTGATGTTCTTTTACGGGGTTTACGGAAACGAAATTTTTAATGCCACCAAATTTTACAACTTTAACTCCAGTGTCCGTTATAATCTGGATGCTTCCATGATGGGCCGGTGGCTTTTGGACGGCGACACCGACGACCCCAACATGGCACGTCTTAACCTTAACGATGCAAACAACAGTTTACGCTCCGACCGCTTTGTGGAAGACGGCTCCTATTTGAGGTTGAAAAATATTCAGTTGGAGTATCAACTGCCTGAAAAATTGTTCAGCAAAATCGACATCTCATCCTTAAAATTATTTGTGGGTGCCGACAATGCATTTACCTTAACGCATTACTCGGGATTCGACCCGGAAGTGGGCATCGGATACAACAACAATCCGCTCGATCGTGGTATTGACCGCGCACGCTACCCAAGCCCGCGAACCCTTTACCTTGGATTAAACCTTAGATTTTAAAAAACGGAAGTCATGAAAAAGATAAATATTTCCCTGTTAATGTTTGCAGCTGCAATTATGTTGTTTACAAGCAGTTGCAAAAAAGAGTTTCTTGATGTAAAGCCCCCCACACAGGTTATGGAAGATTTTTTTACCAGCGAAGCAAATGCAAAGCTGGCCATAACAGGCTGTTACGATGTAATGGGATGGGATGGAAACCACAACACCATTCCGTTTTTCTTTGGCGATATTATTGGTCGCGACGGATGGAAAGGGGGTGATGTTGGTGGAGACCAGGACTGGATGAACAACCTCATCAATTTTACCTACACTCCCGATAATTACATGCTCAATACGGCATGGAAAAACTATTATATCGGCATTAACCGTTGTAACACGGCCATCGAAAACATCGGCAAAATGTCGTCTGACATCATTTCAGATGACACAAAAGCCAATCTTATTGCACAGGCACGTTTTGTAAGAGGATATTTTTACTTTGAACTGGTAAAAACATGGGGAAAAGTACCTTTGGTTGACCATGTGCTAAGCCCCAGTGAGTATCAGCAGCCGCTGGCGGAAGAAGCTGACGTATGGAGTTTTATAGAAGAGGATTTTAAAGCTGCTGCCGAAAATTTGCCCACACGCATGAGTCAGGATCCAGCTGACATTGGCCGTGCCACCAAAGGAGCGGCACAAGCATTTTTAGCCAAGGCATACATCTATCAAAAAAAATGGGCTTTGGCAAAAGAGGTTACCGATAAAATTATTGGTGACGGCAACTATTCGCTGCTGGATAATTATGCCGATGTGTTTAAGATGGAAAACGAAAACAACGACGAAATTGTTTTTTCCATTCAGTTTAAAGAGACCGGTAACGGCGATTATGGCGATGAAAACGAAGGAACCATGCTTTGCGTTTATATGGAAGTTCGCGACCATCCTTTTGCCGGCATTGGCGGATGGGGCTTTAACTGTCCCACACAAGAGCTGGTTGACCAGTACGAAGCGGGCGACCCTCGTATGGAAGCCACCATTATCCATAATGGCGAGACCTTGTGGGAAGGAACTTCCGACGAGTCAACGTTCGATTGTACTTTTCCCACCAACATCGACCACTACGGAAATCAAAAATATGTTTTACCGGCTTCGCAGCAGCCTGCCGACTTTTCCGATGCTTCAAAAAACTGGATAGTCATTCGCTATGCGGAAGTGCTGTTATGGAATGCCGAAGCTGCTTTTCATTTGGGTGGCGACTGGCAAACACCGCTACAACAGGTTCGTAGCAGGGTGGGCTTAGGCCCGACACCTTACAGCGGGATTGATGCCATTTATCACGAACGCCGTGTAGAGCTGGCCATGGAAGGCCAACGTTTTTGGGATATTGTTCGTCAGGGACGAGGAGAAGAGGTGTTGGGAAAATACGGCTATGTAGAAGGTGTCAACAACCATTTTCCCATTTCACAAGATCAGCTGGACCTTAGCGATATATGGTAAAGAATAAAACTTGATAAATATTAAATTAGTAACCTTAAAATTTCAAATTATGATGAAAAAGTTTTTATTGGGTTTCATTGCCCTTACGGTACTCACATTCAGTGCCTGTAAAAAAGATGACAACACGACGAACAACGACACACCGGGACCGGTAACCATCACCTTTTCAGTGGATGGCAACACGGTAAACTATCATGCTGTTGCCGAAAATGCCATCAGCTACGCCTGGGATTTGGGTAATGGTGAAACGCCTACCGGACAAGATGTTACCGGAACCTACACTTTTCCCGGAACCTATTCGGTAAAATGTACTGCCAAAGGACGCGTTAACGACACACAGGCCACTGTTGATGTGGATGTTACCGAAGGCGACCCCGATGTGTTTAACGAGGTTAACGTTGCCCTTTCGGGATACAACAGCCAAACCGGCGAAAGCGAAGCCGTATGGGTTTGGGCAACAGGTCCCGGAACCATGGGCGACGGCCCGCGCATCAGCGAACCCGACACTGTTTATTTTAACCCTATCGACGACAGTTGGTGGCAAAGTGGAGAGGGCGACCTGCCTGAAGCCGGCCTGGATGACGAATATTCGTTTAAACTCAACCAAAAAATGGAGTATGTAAACAATTTCGGTTCTGCGTTTATGGTTAACTGGGCATGGGCAGCTTCCAGAGGTTATGCCTTACCCGACATCTGGGACGATTTAGCCTACGACGGTTATGAGGCTCCTCAGGCAAGCTGGAGCGTTGAACACATCGAAAATATTAACGATACTATTACCTTTGAAACCAATATTAACGGAACCATGATGCCGGGTGCTTACGTTATCCACCTCACCAATCATGCTTCAATAGGTATGGAGTCAAAAGGCTATGATTATCAGATTTTAAAACTTACCGCCGATACGCTTTGGATTAGATACGACAATACTTTCCCCGAAGATTTGGGAAACTATTACGACCCCGATGTTTTGGAAAGCGAAGGTGCTACACCCGGCGATCCGGATGAAGCTTATTTAAAACTTGTTAGAAAAAAATAAGTTTTGACGGATAGAGAAATCCGCTATTTTTGTTGTTGATAAATGAAAACGTTTGAAAACAGCAATAAACGAAGTTGTTTAAGGTTAACCTTAAACAACTTCGTTTTAATTTTTATAAAGATTGATACCCCATTATTGTTTGCATCGATAAATCTATAAAACACTCATGGCTAAAATCCGACACACAGCACTATGATTATAAGCTCCGGAGGAGCGAAATATTTATAGCCTCGGGCCTTACCCGGGATAAAGAAAATAAAATGAGACCCGTTTTGGCGGGATTTTCGATAGCCTGCCCTGAGCTTGTCGAAGGGAAGCCGAAAATCATGACAAAATAAAATGGCAGTATATCAGGTAATTACAAAATTATAACTACATGAAACACCCATGATTAGCAAGCTAAACACACAGAAGCATGATTAATTGCAAGTTGCCGTATTTATGCTGCCCTTTCAGGGCGTATGATGGATTTATCAGGAATTCAAAAGGCGGTGCCTTTTGTTGAAATAGGTTGCCCTTACAGGGCGCCCAAACA
>CAYVWX010000032.1:0-18210 GCA_964455635.1 uncultured Lentimicrobiaceae bacterium
AAAAAACCAAAAAAAACAAATTCACCCTGCGAAATTTGCAACACAACAATTCCACACCGCAAACACAAAATAAAATGCAAGATACCTGAACCTGCATTCCGGTTTTGTTGTAGAAACCATTCATGAATGGTTTCTATGTTTGGCGGAATATGAAATAAATTGTGTTTGCTATTTTAGACACTTCATAAAAGAATCAAAGATTTTGTTTTTTCGTACTTTCGTTCCCATCTTTCTTCACTTCACTTCTGAAAATCTCTAAGGATGACCGCCTGCCACACATCCATCAATCTCAGGAGTTACCTTTTTATTAAAGCTTTGGCTTTCCATCTGCCCGAAAAATAATAGAGGGTTGATATGGTAATTCCTACTGCCCACGCAATGGGGATACCCCACCAAATACCCTGTGTACCAAACGACTGCGATAGCCAATAGGAGACGGGGATACGGATGACCCACAGCGAAATGATGGTCATTATCATGGTAAACATGGTGTCGCCGGCACCTCGCAGCAATCCCATCAGTACAAACATTGAAGAAAAAACCAGGTAAAAGGGCGATACGATATAAATGTATTCGATACCGACTTTAATTACCTGCGGGTCACTGGTAAAGGCATGCATTAGCTGATTGGCAAACAACAGTGCCAATGCGGAAACCGACAATGCCACCACAGCAATCATAGCCAGTGTGGCTTTTAAACCGGCACTCACCCTTTCCATACGTCCGGCACCTATGTTTTGCCCGGTAAAGGTAGAGAGTGCCGCCGAAAAGTTCATGGCGGGCAATGCGGCAAAAGCATCAATACGCATGGCCACGGCGTAAGCGGCAATGGTAGAAGTGCCAAAACCGTTTACAATACGATAAAGGGCTAAAAACCCTATGGATACAAATGTTTGTTGTACGCCGGCAGGTAATCCTATTTTAAGACTTTTGCGAAACATCTCTTTGTCAAACTTCATTTTCCGGGGATTAAAATCCAAAAAACTGTGATATTTGTTCAGGTAAAACTCGATGGCAAAAAAGGCAATTCCCTGCGCTATTACAGTGGCGGCAGCAACACTTTTAATTCCCCAACCGAAACCAAAAACAAAAAGTATATCAAGGCCTATATTGGTAAGGGTTGAAATAATAAGAAAATAAAACGGCGTTTTGGAGTCGCCCAAACCACGAAGGATGGCACTGGTACCCTGAAATCCGAAAAAGAAAATAAATCCAAAGGCATACACATTAAAATAATTGACAGCCTGCACTGTTGCCGCCGGCGGTAAATCAATCATTTTAAAAATCCATGCACTGGCCCAACGGCCGAAAAAAGTAAGAAAAATGGCGGCAAAAAACATAAATATGTTTAAGGTATCAATGGCTTTTTTAACCTTGTCCATTTTGCGGGCTCCATAATATTGCGAAATTACTACCGTTGAGCCCATGGCAATACCCACCACAAACGAAATTAAAATAAATATCAACGGAAAACTTGCACCTACCGCAGCCAACGCATCTTTGCCGAGGGCTTTGCCCACCACAATGGTGTCAACAACATTGTAAAGCTGCTGAAAAACGTTTCCCATAAGCATGGGTAACGCAAAATAAAATATCTGTTTTCCTACTTTTCCGGTGGTAAGGTCCTTCAAACTATTTCTTTTTTCCTCCTTTAAACGGTTGTTTTAAATCGTCCAGTGCTTTTTTAGGATTTACCTTGTCAACACTGTCTTTCAGGTCGCCCACTTCGGAGGCAATATCCTTTAAATCCTGTTTCAGGTTACTGTCCTCGGCAGCATCTTTAAATTCTTTTACTCCTTTACCAAGTCCTCGCGCCAGCTCCGGAATTTTTTTTCCGCCAAAAAGAAGAAGAATAGCTACAATAATTAATACAATTTCGTAGCCGCCAAACATACCGCAATGTTGTATCATAACACAAAATTTTCAGCAAAAGTAATGAAAGAAATTTAGAAACGGGATTGTACCACCGCTTCATTTGACACAACCTGTATTTGATTGCAATAATTTTTCCAGATGCAAACTCAAAATTGCAGCGGAAACATACCCGGTTTCTTTGCAAAACAAAGTTCTTCCTTACCCAGTATTTTGTTTTGCAAAATATTAATTCAGCCGTGTGCAGGAACATTTTCTTAACTAAATTTAACGCCCTTGAGAATTTCCGACACCGGATACCCAATTGTTTTTATGCTATTTTTGGCGACAAATAAAAATTTTACAGCATGAAAAGAATTATCCCGTTGTTTTTGCTGATGGCAACTTTAACTGTTGGCAATCCGCTTTGGGCTCAAACCAATGTAAAACCGTTGGACGAAAAAAAAACCACCCGTAAAATAGGCACTTTAATTTATTACATCAACAACTATTACGTTGACACGCTCGACATGCCCGGCCTTGTTGAAAAAAGCATTGTGGCTACCTTAAAACAGCTCGACCCCCATTCGGCCTACATTTCCAAAAAAAATGTACAGCGAGCCAACGAGCCTTTAGAAGGAAGCTTTGAAGGCGTAGGCATTACGTTTCAGCTTTTTAACGATACCATTTTGGTAATTTCACCCGTTCCCGGCGGCCCTTCGGATAAAGTAGGGATTCAGGCAGGTGATAAAATTATTAAAGTAGATGGCGAAGATGCATTTGGTGAAGACATTACCAACCAATGGGTTATGGACCATTTACGCGGAAAAAAAGGTACCCGCGTTGATGTTGGCATAAAACGCGAGGGGAGTAAAAATTTACTGGATTTTACCATTATTCGCGACAAAATACCTTTGTTTAGCCTTGATGCTGCTTTTATGCTTGACAAACATACGGGCTATATAAAATTAAACCGTTTTGCCAAAGATTCGAAAAAAGAATTTGACAAAGCATTGGACAGCCTGAAAAGAGAAGGATTACAAAATCTTGTATTCGACTTGCGAGGCAATGGTGGCGGCTATTTGGGTACCGCCATGAAAATTGCCGATGAATTTTTAGATGCAGGCAAACTGATTGTTTATACAAAAGGGATTCATCAACCCCGGCAGGAACTTGATGCCACTACCGATGGCGGTTTTGAAAACGGAAAACTTATTATTCTGGTTAACGAAGGCTCGGCCTCGGCCAGCGAAATTGTTACCGGAGCAGTACAGGACTGGGACCGCGGAGTGGTAATCGGACGAAGAACATTTGGAAAAGGTCTTGTACAGCGCCCGTTTCCGTTGCCTGACGGCTCGATGGTAAGGCTTACCGTGGCACATTATTACACCCCTTCGGGAAGATGTATCCAACGCCCATACGACCAAGGCATTAAAAAGTATTACGGCGAACTCAACGAAAGGCTTAAAGACGGCGAACTCTTTCATCGCGACAGCATTCACTTTCCCGATTCGTTAAAATACGAAACCAAAAACGGCAGAACGGTATATGGTGGCGGAGGCATTATGCCCGATATTTTTGTTCCTTTCGACTCAACACGCTTTAACAACCTCTACTCGGCACTCATTCGTAAAGGTGTTTACAACACTTTTGTAAATAACTACTTAGATGCCCACCGTCAGGAAATGGAAAAAAAATACAAAACTGTTGAAGCCTATAAAAACAAATTTGAAATTTCAGATGCCATGTTCGATGACTTGCTAAACCTGGCCAAAGAGAAAAAAGTAACCGTTAACGAAAAAGAACTAAAACCCAACATCAATTATTACAAACTCCAGCTAAAAGCATTGATTGGTAGGAATTTATTTAATCAAAATGCCTATTTTTATATTCTTTCACCCATGGATATCGAAATAAATAAAGCCCTGGAGGTGATGCATGAAAAAAATGGATTTGATATTCTGAAATAGTAACCTTTTATATTGGTTAATCTGTTATTTTTGTAACAATTTTTTTACAACCCTTAAATAAAAAACAAGATGTACAACAATAATTTAGTAAATGTTCCAAAAGCCTACAACGAGCCTATTTTGGAATATCGTCCGGGCTCACCGGAGCGGAAACAACTGAAAGCTACGCTGGCAGAGCTTAAAAGCAAACAGGTTGAAATTCCTATGGTTATAGGAGGCAAACGAATAACTACCGACAAAAAAGTGGCTATTCACCCTCCCCACGACTTAAAACGCACCCTTGGCCATTATTATAAAGGAGATGCCGAACATGTAACTCAGGCTATTGATGCCGCATTGGCTGCCTCCAAAGAGTGGGCTAAGATGCCATGGCAACACCGTGCTTCCATATTTTTAAAAATGGCCGACCTCATTTCGGGTCCTTATCGGGCAAAAATTAATGCAGCCACCATGCTGGCACAATCAAAAACCGTTTTCCAAGCCGAAATTGACGCAGCCTGTGAGCTGGCAGATTTTTTCAGGTTTAATGTTGAATATATGTCGCAAATTTACAGCGAGCAACCCAATTCGGCCAAAGGCATGTGGAACCTGTTGGAACACCGTCCGCTGGAGGGCTTCGTGTATGCACTTACTCCCTTTAACTTCACCTCCATAGCAGGCAACCTGCCCACCGCACCGGCTATGATGGGAAATGTAGTGGTTTGGAAATGCTCCAATACACAGGTCTATTCGGCTCAGGTGCTGATGGAAATTTTTGAAGAAGCCGGATTACCCGACGGTGTTATCAATCTTGTTTTCGTTTCAGGGCCTGTAGGCGGAAAAGTTGTAATGGAACACCCCGATTTTGCAGGATTCCATTTTACGGGCTCAACAGGTGTTTTTCAACATATCTGGAAAACAATCGGAACCAACATTGCAAAATATAAAACTTATCCTCGCATCGTCGGCGAAACAGGAGGTAAGGATTTTGTAATGGTACACAAATCAGCCCGCCCCGACGAAGTGGTTACAGCCCTGATAAGAGGCGCTTTCGAGTTTCAGGGACAAAAATGCTCTGCCGCTTCACGTGCCTATATTCCCGATAACCTGTGGCCTGATATAAAAGAAAAGCTTGTTAAACAGGTAGAAAGCATAAAAATGGGCGACCCCGAAGACTTTACCAACTTTATGACGGCCGTAATTGATGAAGCATCTTTCGACAAACTGGCCATGTTTATCGACAATGCCAAAAAAGATGCTGATGCCGAAATAATTGTCGGCGGTACTTACGATAAATCGGAAGGATATTTTATTCGTCCCACGGTTATTGTTACCACCAACCCCCATTATGTAACCATGGAAGAGGAACTTTTCGGCCCTGTTCTTACCATTTATGTGTATAAAGCTGATAAATTTGAAGAGACACTGGATATTCTTGACAGCACTTCCATGTATGCCTTAACAGGTGCTATTTTTGCACACGACCGGTATGCCGTAAAAGTTGCTACCGACAGATTAACCCATGCCGCCGGAAACTTTTACATTAACGACAAACCCACAGGGGCTGTAGTGGGACAGCAGCCTTTTGGAGGGTCGCGTGCTTCGGGCACCAACGACAAAGCGGGATCTATACTGAACCTGTTGCGTTGGGTATCGCCCCGCACCATTAAAGAAACCATGATTCCGGCTACCGATTACCGCTATCCGTTTATGGATGCCGAGTAAATAATTAACCTTGAAATAATTGGATAAGCTCATAAAAAACCGGCAACATATTGTCGGTTTTTTATGAGCTTTTTTTATAGCTGTTCTTTACAAGCTTCGTAACGCAACAACCTTTACCTTTCTCATTTTTTCCCTGCAATGGCACCACAACCTGTCTAAATTGATACGGTTTCCATCATTCAGCCTTATTTGTTCATAAAAAGCGGTAACTTTTAAAAACTTTTTAAACGAATAATAGTAACTTAGCTGCCCCTTTTTGTTTTTTATCGATTGTTATCAAATTGTTACCTTTACAAAACATTGAAATAAAATTAAAAAGGTACTTTAGTTTTGTAAAATAAATTAATCATCAAAATAATTATCTATGAAAAAATTTACGCTTTTATTTGGTTTAATGTTGATGGCGTGGTTAGGATATGCTCAAACTTCCGACCTCATCATTTCGGAGTACATCGAAGGCTCATCCAACAACAAAGCACTGGAAATTTATAACGGAACCGGTGCTGCCATTGACCTTTCGGGATACCAAATCTGGAAAATTTCCAACGGAGGAAGTTGGCCGGAAAATACCTTTAGCCCTATAGGCATGTTAGCCGATGGCGATGTTTTTGTATTATACAACAGCTCGGCTGACCCTGCCATTGTTGCCGTGGGCGACACCACCTGGAGTCAGGCTAACTGGAACGGCGACGATGCGGTAGGCCTTGCCAAAGATGACGGCACCGGTACATTTACCTTAATTGATGCCGTTGGCGAAGATGGCCCCGACCCGGGCTCGGGCTGGGATGTGGCCGGCGTAACCAACGCCACAAAAAATCACACCCTGGTACGTAAAGAAACCATTTGTACTCCCAACACCAATTGGACAACTTCGGCAGGCACCAACGCCACCGATTCTGAATGGATAGTTTACGACAAAGACACCTTTACCTACCTCGGAAGCCACACTTCAAATTGTGGCGGAAGCAGCTCCAACGTTTTTATTACAGGTTCTTTTCAATCAACTCCCTGGACTCCGGGCGACCCCGATTACGAAATGACCCTGAATGCCAACGGCGTTTACGTGTTAACCAAAAACCTTCCAGCAGCCGATAACGAATACAAGGTTGTTGAAGGAACCACCTGGAGCGACCCCAACTACCCGAGTACAAATCAGCACATTATCCTTACAACAGCCACCGATACCACCTGGCGGGTAAATACCAACGACGATTTGGTAATGCACACCTTGCCTGTTCTTACCGGCGACTTTTTCAGCGACATGAACGGTACCAACGATTGGGATCCCACTAACTTAACAGGGCAGATGACCGACCCCGACGGAGATGACGTATATACGGTTGAACTTAACGTTCCGGTTGGCAGCTTTGAATGCAAAGTTACCCTCAACAACAACTGGGATCAAAGCACAGGCGGCAACATTACCTTTACCTCCGATGGTGTGAACGCCACAACTTTTACCTACGATTTTTCAACCAACACCACCACCGTTACAGGCCCTCCCCCACCAACGGCAACGGTAACCTTTATTGTTTACGATACCGCCGGGCAAAATTACGACGGATTTAACCTGAAGGGAAGTTGGGATGCCAATGGCAATTACGATCCCTCGTGGAACGGCGGCAACGAACATTCGGCCTTTTACGACGACGGAACCAATGGCGACGCTGTGGCGGGAGACCATATTTGGACCTGCCAGCAAGATTTGATTGTTGACAACGGTGCCAACACCTGGGAATGGGGCGTTAACGACAGCGAGCACAACTGGATAGCCGGAAACTGGCAATTTACCGTACCCGACACCAGTGCACAAACACAATCGTGGGATGTGCCCGCAAGCCCTGCACTGGTTATCAACGAAATTATGTATAACTCGCCGGGAGCCGATGAAGAGTGGATTGAGTTGTACAACACCACAAGCGCTTCCATCGATTTGGAAAACTGGAAAGTGCTCGACAACGATGCCGGCCACACACCTATTATTATACCGGCCGGATACAGCATTGCCGCCAATGGGTATTTTACCATTCAAATTACCGACAATGGTAATTTCCCGTTTACACCCGATTACGACGGCAGCGGAAACTTCGGACTCGGTAACGGTGGTGATGCCGTACGTTTGTGGAATGCCGACGGAATTCTCGTTGACATTGTTAACTACGACGACTCAAGTCCGTGGCCTACCGAACCCGACGGACACGGCCCCACCCTGGCATTAATCGACCCCACCTACGACAACAGCCTTCCCGGAAGTTGGCTTGCCAGCGACCAGGACGGAGGAACACCGGGTGCCATAAACTTTATCCCTCAGCCTTTTATCAGAGTTATTAAACCCAACGGCGGCGAAAGCATTGAACAGGGCTCGGTTTATACCATCACCTGGAGTTATGGAAACTGGGACGGTAACATCGAAATAGACCTCTTCCATGGCGAAAACGACTCATCCTTAATTGTTTATAATATTCCTGCTTCCGATTCAAGTTTCGACTGGATAGTGTTTAACAATCAGGATATTGATACCAACTACAAAATAAAAATTAAAGGTGTAAATGCCGGCGACCCTGCCGACATGAGCGACAACAGCTTCTCCATCATCGAGGCTTACACCTCGCCAAACCTTGTAATTACCGAAATTATGTACAACCCGCCCGAATCGGGTGACGACTCGCTGGAGTTTATCGAATTATACAATAACAGTGCTGACACAGCCAACCTGAACGGACTGCATTTTTCGGAAGGTGTTGAATATACCTTCCCCGATGTTGACCTGCTGCCGCAATCGTATGTTTTGGTTGCAAAAGATTCGCTGGCCATGCTTGGAACTTTTGGCACAACGGCCTATCAGTGGACAAGCGGCGGCCTGAGCAACGGCGGCGAGGACATTGTTTTACTCGACCTTGTGGATAATGTGGTGGACTCGTTAACTTACGATGACCAGGCACCATGGCCAACAGCACCCGACGGTGACGGCCCGTCGCTAACCCTTTGCAATCCCGACCTGGACAATTCGCTGGGAGAAAACTGGCATGCTTCGGTAAATTTTGTTGCTGTGAATGCCGATGGCGACTCCATTTTTGCCACACCCGGTTTTGCCTGTCAAATTCAACTCATCGCTGCTTTTCAGGCTGACACCACCATCGTGTTGGTTGGCGACAGTGTTCAGTTTACCGATATGTCGTCAGGAAATCCCACTTCATGGGACTGGACTTTTGAAGGAGGCACTCCTGCAACCTGGTCGGGTCAAAATCCACCGGCCATTGTTTACGACACCGCCGGCAAATTTGATGTTACGCTTGTTGTTAGCGACGGTACATTATCAGACACCGCCGTTTCAACCGATTACATTTGGGCAGGTGAAGCTCCTGTTGCCGATTTTGATGCCATACCAACCACTGTTGTGGTAGGCAGTTATGCTAACTTCACAAACCTGACTACAGGTGAAAATGTCAGCTACAACTGGACCTTTGAAGGAGCCACTCCCGACACCTCAACAGCAACAGACCCGCAGGAAATTTATTATCTTATCCCTGCCGACTCGCTGTATGATGTTACCCTTATTGCAACCAATATTTTTGGTACCGATACCGTTACAAAAACCGATTTCATCCACACCATCCCCGATGGTATTGCAGAAAACAGCTTAAACAGGGCCGTGCTCTATCCCAATCCTTCAACAGGGTTGATAAATATTGTCCTGCCCGCTAACACGCAAGTGGAAGTTTCGGTGCTGAACCTGATGGGAAAACAGCTGTTCTCTTCTCTGCTTTCCGGTACGGCAAAAATTCAACTTTCAACCCTTTCCAAAGGAATTTATTTTGTTAAGCTTACAGATAAATCAACCGGCGAAAGTGCCGTAAAACGATTAATCATTCATTAAAATTCATTATTAACCAATAACAACAGGGTTTTTGCTTTGCTTAAACTCTGTTGTTTTTAAAAATCACAAAAACTATGAAAAGATTTTATTTTTTATTAGTAGCTGTTGTATTGATGGCTACTCCGTTTTGGTCGGTTGGCCAAAATATGGTGTTAAACCCGGGTCTGGAAAACTGGGATAATGCGTCAACACCCACCGATTGGGATTTGTACGACAACATTTCGCAAGAGGCTACCGTTATTCACAGCGGCACCTATTCTGCAGCCCAAATGTCGGATGCCTCAAGTCAAAAATTCAGACAAGACATTGCCAATGTTACTCCCGGCACCGAATATACCATTACCTATTGGTATTACGACAACGATCCGGCTGCCCGCACACGTATCTGGTCGTATTGGATGGATGGCTCCGGCACCTACCTTGACGACAATGCAGACGAGCTGCGTCCAAGCACCTATAGCGAAGACAATGCCTCCTGGCAACGCTATTCGGTTACCCTTACGGCACCTGTTAACGCCGCGCAATTCCGTTTCGAGGTTCGTACTTACAAAGAGAACAACAATACCGGCGGCCATGTCTATTTTGACGATTTTGGCTTTTCGGGTCAAACAACCATTGACCCCGAGCCAAGCAACTATCCTACTGATTTTAATGCAACTGCCAACGGCCTTTCCATTAACCTGACCTGGACAGATGCTACCGGCACACAACTTCCCGCCGGATATTTAATTTTAGGTGCAAAGGATGGCTCATCAACCACGGCACCTCAGGACGGAACACCGGTTCCGGACGATTTCGACTGGAGTGACGGAACAGCTGCCGCAAACGTAAGCTACGGAACCCAGACATTTACTTTTAGCAACCTTTCTGTTTTTACTAATTACACTTTCACCATCTATCCTTATACCAATGGCGGCGAAAATATCGACTACAAAACCGACGGAACGGCTCCTACCGCTACCGCAACAACACCCGACATCACCGTTTTAACCAATGTTGATTTTGAAGACGGCACCTTTGGCGACTGGACTCCACACAACGTGTCGGGCGATGAAGCATGGGAATCCTATACTTATAGCGATAATACTTTTGCTAAAATGTCGGGCTACAACAGCGGAAGCCATGCCAACGAAGACTGGTTGGTTTCACCGGAGCTTGACTTCACAAACTTTGTTAGTGGCACCTTCACCTTTGACAATGCTTATAAATACGACGGTAATCCCTTACAGCTTTTAGTATCTACCGATTATGACGGCACAAGCAGTCCGGAAACCTTTACCTGGAATGATATTTCGGAAGATGCCACCTGGTCGGACGGAAACTATGACTGGGTTAGTTCACAAGTTGATTTGGGCAACTACCTCAATCAAAAAATTTATCTTGCCTTTAAATATACTTCAACCGATGCTGCCTCTTCAACCTGGGAAGTTGACAACCTCTTTGTTTACGGTGTTAAAGCAACTGGCGTAAACCAGCACAATGCTGACAACGTGGCTATTTACCCAAATCCCGCCAAAGGTTATTTTAACCTGAGCAGCACCCAAAACGGTCAACTTTCGCTTATAGATGTTTCGGGAAGAGTTGTTTACAGCAGTGATATTGTTTCAGGAAACAACACCATTGACATTTCAAACTTAACCGATGGCATTTATTTTGCCAACGTTATTTTTAACAACGGATCAAAAGTTACTGCCAAAATTATGGTTAAGTAATGTCATCCGTTTTTAAATTTAAAAAAAAGACTTCCCGGCCGGGAAGTCTTTTTTTTATCCTGTTACTTATAAAATACTATTTTTGTAATACCTCATTTGCGCTGTTTTGGAATTTGTAACAGGAAACAGCTTATGGAAATCAGAGGTAATAATACAATTTCAGCATTGACGCAATAAGTTAAAATAACTATTGTTTATGCTTCAAAAAACAGGAGGCTTCTCATATGGCAATCATCAGTTCGGTAATTAGTTGGCTGATAAAAAAGCGGATTCATCAGATTGAATTGTTTAAAACCTATCCCGTTGATGTGCAGGAGGAGTTGATAGGAAAATTAATTACAACAGCCAAAAATACCGAATGGGGTCTGAAATACGACTATGAGAGCATCTCCACGGTGGAGGAATTTCGCAACCGCGTTCCCCTCAGCAAATACGAAGATCTTGAACCGGTAATACGGAGGCTGCGAAACGGAGAACAGCACCTGCTTTGGCCCGAAGACACCAAATGGTTTGCCAAATCGTCGGGAACAACGGCCGGCAAGAGCAAATTTATCCCCATGAGCCAGTCTTCCATTGAGGAGTGCCATTATAAAGCAGGTAAAGACTTAATATCCATCTATTTTAACCTCTATCCCGACTCAAAACTGTTTGAGGGAAAAAGCTTAGTGATGGGTGGAAGCAGTCAAATTCAGGAAGTTAGCAACACATCCTATTACGAAGGCGACCTGTCGGCCATCCTTATGCAAAACCTGCCTTACTGGGCCGAATTTATGCGTACCCCCTCGTTAAGCATTGCACTGATGGACGAATGGGAAAGCAAGCTGGCATTAATGGTTGAGTCAACCATGAACCACGATGTAACCGGCATATCAGGAGTGCCGTCATGGATGCTGTTGCTGCTCAAAATGATTCTTAAAAAAAAGGGAACCGACAATATTATGGATGTGTGGCCCAATCTGGAGGTATTTTTTCATGGAGGTGTAAGCTTTAACCCATACCGGCAACAATTTCACGACATCATTAAAAATGATAAAATGGTGTATCTGGAGACTTACAATGCCTCGGAAGGGTTTTTTGGGATTCAGGACAGGAGAAACAGTTACGACATGCTTTTGATGCTCGACTACGGCATATATTACGAGTTTATCCCGTTTGAAAACGTAAACGACGAACAACCCAAAACCGTTTTGCTGGAAGAGGTGGAAATAGGAAAAAACTACGCCATGGTAATTACTACCAACTCCGGATTGTGGCGATATATAATAGGTGATACGGTAACTTTCACATCAAAAGAACCTTTCAGAATACAAATTACAGGCCGTACAAAACTGTATATCAATGTTGTGGGCGAAGAGGTAATCATCGACAATGCAGAAAAAGCATTTTCAATGGCCTGCGAGCGTACCAACGCCATCATCAACGAATTTACGGGAGCACCGAAATTTGTCAATCAAACCGGAAAAAAAGAACTGTCGCATCAATGGCTCATCGAGTTTGAAAAGCCACCCGAAAACCCTGACTTTTTTAAAGAAACATTCGACACGGCACTAAAATCGCTCAACTCCGATTACGAAGCCAAACGATATCAGGATCTTATTTTAAAACCACCCGAAATTATTGCTGTAAAAAAAGGTACCTTTTACCATTGGATGAAAAAGCGTAATAAACTCGGCGGGCAAAATAAAGTGCCGAGAATGTCGAACGACAGAAAATACATTGATGAAATTATAGAAATGATAAAGTAATTTTTTTACTTTCGTACCAAATTAAATTTATTACTATGCATGTTGCAGTAGCAGGAAATATTGGATCCGGAAAAACAACACTAACAAAATTGTTGTCAAAGCATTACAAATGGAAACCTCACTACGAGGACGTTGAAAACAACCCTTACCTGAACAGTTTTTATGAAGATATGCAGCGGTGGTCGTTTAACCTTCAGGTTTATTTTCTTAACAGTCGCTTTCGTCAGGTTATCGACATCCACGAAAGTGGAAAAAATGTTATACAGGACAGAACAATTTATGAAGATGCTTACATTTTTGCGCCGAACCTGCACTCCATGAACCTCATGTCAACGCGCGATTTTGAAAATTACATATCTCTTTTTGAGTTGATGAGTTCCTTTATTAAAGCACCCGATTTATTAATTTATCTCAGAGCCAATATTCCTACGCTGGTAGAACAAATTCAAAGTCGCGGCCGCGAATATGAGGAGTCTATCAGATTGGATTACCTCAAATTACTTAACGAACGCTACGAAAACTGGATTACCAAATATACACTGGGAAAACTTCTTATTATCGATGTTGACAACCTGAATTTTAAGAAACCCGAAGATTTGAGCATTGTAATAGAAAAAGTGGATGCCGAAATTAACGGCTTGTTTTAATTTTAACTGAAATTTAACCTGCATGAACCTCATCGGAATTATCCCGTCACGGTATGCTTCTACCCGGTTTCCGGGAAAACCATTGGCAACTATTCATGGCAAAAGCATGGTTCAAAGGGTTTACGAGCAGGCAAAAAAAGCAAAAAGCCTAAGCCGTGTAATTGTTGCTACCGATGATGAACGTATTGCCTCCCATGTTAAAAGTTTTGGAGGCGAAGCAATTCTTACAAGCACTACCCATGCCAACGGAACTTCACGTTGTTTGGAAGTGTTGGAGCAAACAGGCATGGAAAGCGCCGATGCCGTTATTAACATCCAGGGTGACGAACCCTTTATCAATCCCGCACAAATAGACCTGTTGGCAACACTGTTTAACGACAAACAAACCGATGTTGCTACCCTGGCATCCGTTATTAACAGCAGCGATGAACTGTTTGATTCAAACACCGTTAAGGTTGTTTTAAACCGACAGAATTTTGCACTCTATTTTTCGAGGCAGGCCATCCCTTTTATCCGCGAGGACAAAAACAGTTTATGGATTGAAAAACATCATTATCTGAAACACATTGGTATTTATGGTTACAGAGCCGCCGTTTTAAAAAAAATTGTTGCACTTCCTCCTACACCGCTTGAAACAGCCGAAAAACTGGAACAACTTCGCTGGCTTGAAAATGGCTTCAAAATAAAAGTTGAAGTAACTGATTATGAAAGCATTTCCATTGACACACCTGCCGATTTGGAAAAAATTATCAATAAAATTTGATAACCCGCCCCGAATTAACTATTTTAGCAAGTTCTTTTAAACCCTCACTAATAAATGGTAATTGCAAGATACATAGGCGATTTATTGTACGACTACGAATGTGTTGTAATCCCCGGCCTTGGCGGTTTTATTGTTAACGACACGCCCGCAACAATAAATTACAGCACACACTATTTTAAACCGCCCTTTCGTGAGGTAATGTTCAACCCCTATCTGCGCACCAACGACGGACTGCTGGTAAATTATATTGCCAAAGAAGAAAACCTTACCTATCAGGATGCCAAAAAGAAAATGGATGCTTTTGCCATTGCCTGCCAAAACGCACTTAACAGCGGAAAACAAATCCGCTTTGAAAAAGTCGGCATTCTTCGCAAAGACAACAACGATAAGGTTATTTTTATTCAGGACACCTCCGTTAATTACAATCCCGACTCCTTTGGATTATCACCTTTTATTTCGCCGGCAGTACATAAAGTTACCGATGAAGAACGGATAAAAGAAGCCTTTAAAAAAGTAAAAGGGAATACCGAAAAAACTGCTGCGGCAACCAACAAAAAGAGTGACAAACGCAAGGACAGAAAACCTGTACAAACACAAAAGAGCGGAAAAACCGCAGACGGCAAAGTATTGGTGGCACGAAGAAGATCGCCCTACCGCTCACAGTTCTATTTTATCCTGTTGATGCTTTTGGGAATGCTTGCCGGCTGGGGCGTTATGAACAAACAAATTGTCAATCAATACTACACTCAATATGGCTCAAAGATTCCTGTATTTTATTATAATGCAGGCAGCTACATTGCCAACAATGTTGAAGTTCTACCCATTAAAGAGCTCAGCAAAAGTGCTTCGGCATTGTGGCTGGTACATATCTTTAACAACAAAAACGCCGGCAATAATTCCACGGCACTTGCCAACGACGATTTAACATTTAAAAACCCGCCGAAAAGTGCTAAGGAAGAGTCTGTAACAACAACGTCAACTGAGAACAGTATTCCTGCGGACGATTTTAATTCGGACAACATCAAAACCGATCAATTAACGGCAACGGAAGCCGAACCTGAAACAAAAGAAGATGAGATTGCCAATACAGAAACGGAAAATCAGGTTACCGAATACAAAACCGAAGCAGAACCCTCTGCCAACACTGACATTTTACCCGAAACCGTTACTCAACCTGAAACAGAACCCACTGATACACCTGTAACCGACATCGACAATTCGATGCAGGAAACATCCGCACCACACTATAATTATTTTATTATTGCCGGTTCGTTTAAAAACCACAGTAATGCGGTTAAGCTGATTAAAACATTGCAGGCACAGGGATTTATTGCCATTGTTGCCGGCACCAACAAATATGGCATGACCCGGGTTGCTTACGCAGGTTTTAACACCATGGAAGAAGCAACACAACAGTTGGCAAGCATCAGGCAACATCAAAATCCATCCGCCTGGATAATGAAAAAATAAGCCCCATTATTTAAGTATGAGCAACAAAAACAAATTGCAGCGTTTTGCCGAAAACAAAACTTTCGACAATATGTTTCAATATACCTATGAAGAAGTTAAAGACGGATTTTTTTTAAAGGGAAAATGGCGAAAAGATTTCTTTAAAAACGATCATCCCGTTGTGTTGGAGCTGGCGTGCGGCAAAGGTGAATATACAACAGGCCTGGCACAGCGTTACCCTGACAAAAATTTTATCGGCATCGACATAAAAGGTGCCCGTATCTGGCAGGGACTTGTTAACGCACAAAAACTAAACCTGAAGAATGTAGCTTTCATCCGCACACGAATCGATCAAATTGGTTTTTATTTCGATGAAAATGAGATTGATGAAATATGGATTACTTTTCCCGACCCGCAACCACGTCGCATAAAAGAAAAAAAACGACTTACTTCGCCACAGTTCTTAGCCCGGTACAAACCACTTCTTAAAAAGAATCATGTTATACATTTAAAAACCGACAACATAATTTTTTACGACTACACCATGGATGTAATTAGAGACGGAAACCATGAACTGCTGTATGAAAACGAGGACATCTACCATTCGGAACTAAACAACGAAGTAACACAAATTCAAACATTTTACGAAAAAATATGGCTTAAAAACGGGGTTAAAATAAAATACCTCCAATTCAGGCTAAACCCAACGGAGTAAAAATTGACAGTTTTTTAAAAAGTGGATTTAACAGCACAACGTTTTTTGTTAACGCCGGATAAAAATTACATAATGCACATTTAATAGTGCCTTTTTCAGTATTATTGTTAATTGAGTTGTGCAATAATCAAAAAAAATAATGGCAACAGCAAACGATAATTTTTTTGAACGTGTTTATGAAGTGGTAAAGCAAATACCTTACGGTAAAGTTACCACTTACGGTGCCATTGCCGAATTTTTAGGTAGCAAACAGTCGGCACGTATGGTGGGTTGGGCTTTAAACAGCAAAAAATACCATCTTGAAAACATTCCGGCGCACAGGGTGGTAAACCGAAAGGGGCTTCTTACCGGAAAACGTCATTTTGGAGGAACCGATACCATGAAAAACCTGTTGGAAAGCGAAGGGGTTAATATTAAGGAAGACAGAATTGTTGATATGGGAAGCCAACTTTGGAATCCTTCGGAAGAATTGTAACGGAATTATCTGCTCGTTAATAAAAGAGAACGGCAAGCCATATGGCTTTTGGAGTGTTTTGCACCACTAATTTCCATATCAACACCATTATTTAATTGGCTCATATTCCCTCATTTAAACCACTTCTACCACCATAAGCTATGTATATTGTCAGCTTTTGGTGCATCTTTAAACCATACTTTTTTTAAAATTATCTTCTTTTTCTACAGAAAATTTAATATTGGCTTTTAATGCTCTGAAAATGCGCAAAATCGTGGCAATTGTTACATTTTTTGTGTTCCGTTCCAATTTCGATATTTGTGATTTGTTTACACCTACCAACTTCCCGAGTTCTTCTTGCGTTAAATCTCTTTCTTTTCTTATGGCTTTAATTGTTTCTCCAAGAATTTCTACTTTTAATTCTAACTCATAGCCATCTCTTTCAGGAGTCCCCTTTTCTCCTAAATATTTGTCTTTTAACTCATCAAATGTCATTGTTTTCATTTTATTCTGTTTTTTATGGTTAGCTCTTTTTACTTGAAAAATATTTTTCTTTAATCCTTTTTGCTTTTTCAATTTCCGATTTCATTACTTTATTGCACAGCTTACAATTACCTATAAAATATTTTTCATCTCATCCAGACAGGTTACAGAATAGGTAGCGCTGTTAACCACAAAGTTAGCTTGGGGATCAAACAAAAGTTGATCTATACCCACCTGTTTTGCTCCGAGAATATCCACCTCGGGGTCATCGCCAACCATCAGGCTTTCCGACACCTTAGCACCGGCTTTTTTCAGGGCATAATAAAATATTTCCGGATTGGGCTTTTTAATTCCGGCCTCTTCCGAAGTAACGATGGTTGTAAAATATTTTTTTAAACCGGAGACCCTGATTTTAACATCCTGCACTTCCTGAAAACCGTTGGTAATTATGTGCAGTTTATATTTCGGGAAAAGGTACTCCAACACAGCCATCGCCTGCGGGAAAAGGTTAACTTTCAACGGGCTCAGGGTAACATAATCCATGCCGATGGTTTCCGCCAGTTGCCTGTTGTCAATTCCGAAATCTTTCAGTGTCAGATAAAACCTTTGTCCCCGCAACACCTCCTTTGTAATTCCGCCATTACGGTATAAATCCCATAATCCGGTATTATGAACGGCATATACATCGTGAAAAACCTCCACCGAATCTATTCCCAGTTTTTTTAACTTTCTTTTTTCAAAAATCTCATCAAATGTTTCCAGCGAACTCTTGTCGAAATCCCACAGGGTACGGTCAAGATCAAAAAAAATGTGGTTATATTTCATGTGTTTATAATTTTG
>CAYVWX010000033.1:0-18149 GCA_964455635.1 uncultured Lentimicrobiaceae bacterium
AAAAGTAAAGATAAAATGATTTCAGTTACAGCGGCACTATTTATACCTTATTTTATTAAGAACTAAAATTTTTTGTAAACAGAAGCCTGAAAAGCTAAGATTTTTCTTTTTCAGCCATCTGAAAAATCACTTTTTCTTGAGCCGGGTCATACAAAAAAAGCCTGTACTAAAAACAAGCGGAAATGTTATTGCAGCCCTGTGGTAAACAATAAAAAAGGCGGGAAATTTTAAAATTTCCCGCCTTTTTTATTTTAAACAAATATACGCTAATGTTGGACAATAATTTTTGTTGTAGCGCTTGTTTTTTCAGAAGTAACCACTACAAAATAAATTCCGTCAACCAGATTTTCTGTTGAAATTTTTAAGCTTTTAGAACTGCTTTGATATTCGCCAATTTCCACATTAAATCTGTTGTATAACCGAACCGTAAAGTTATTGCCCTCCATATTTTTCATATTAAGGGTAATATTATTGTTAGCCGGATTAGGGTAGGCCGACAACATGATTGGGGCTTCGATGGTAAAGTTTGAGTTACTAAAATCTTTTATAGTATTATCTAAAGTGCTATATATTTTAACTTTATAGTTGGTGGCAGGAGTCTGCCCCGAAGGGATAGCCCAAACATAGGTTGAACCGGTAACATTGGAAGCAATGGTTGAGTTAAAGCTGCCTCCTTTCCACAGCTCAATATTAACTGCTTCCGGCAAATCATCTTCCCAGGTAATCCAGTAGCTGCTTCCTGCTGCCCAGGTTTCACCACCGTTTGGCTGGTTTACGGTAACATACGAACCGGCGGAAGCGGCAATGGTGAAATTTGCATCGCTAAAATCTTTTAAGGCACCGTTTAACGTGCTGTATATTTTAACCTTATAATTGGAACCGGGTGTGGTTGTGGTTGGTATATCCCACGAATAAGTAGAGCCCGTTACTCCGGAAGCAATGGTAGAGTTAAAAGAACCGCCTTTCCACAACTCGATGTTAACGGTTTCCTGAAAATCGTCGTTCCACGAAATCAGGTGAGAAGTACCTCTTGCCCAGTGTTCGCCGCCATTAGGTTGATATATTTGTACATAAGTACCCCCCGAAGCAGTTATATGGAAATGGCTGTCGCTCTTATCGTAAAGATGAGTAGGATCTAAAGTGCTGCGAACATAAATTCTGTAATTGTTAGCTGTTGTTTGCGTGGGATCAATGGTCCACGAATAGGTTGAGCCGGTTACATTGGTGGCAATATCGCTTACTTTGGTACTACCTTTATATAATTCAATGTTAACAGGTTCTGTTAAGTCGTCGTTCCACGAAATCAAATGGGATGTTCCTCTGGCCCAACTTTCGCCGCCATTGGGTTGATAAACTTCCACATAGGTTCCGCTTGATGCGGTAATATGAAAGCGGCTGTTACTTCTGTCGTAAAGGTGTGTGGGGTCTAATGTGCTGCGAACATAAACCCGGTAGTTATTACCTGTAGTTTGGGCTGCATCAATGGTCCACCAATAAGTTGACCCCACCACATTTGTAGCAATATCACTAACTTTTGTACTGCCTTTATACAGCTCAATATTTACCGGCTCCGTCATGTCGTCATTCCACGAAATCAGATGCGTTGTTCCTCTGGCCCAGTGCTCACCGCCATTAGGCTGGTAAACCTCAACATAAGATCCACCCGAAGCTGTAATTCGAAAATGTCCGTTGGTTCTGTCGTAAAGATGGGTCGGGTCAAGCGTGCTACGAACATAAATTCTGTAATTGTTAGCCACTGTTTGCGTGGGGTCGATAGTCCACGAATAGGTTGATCCTGTTACGTTGGTGGCAATATCTGCAACCTTTGAGCTTCCTTTGTATAATTCAATGTTAACAGGTTCGGGAATATCATCGTTCCACGAGATAAGGTGTGTAGTACCTCTGGCCCATCTTTCACCGCCATTGGGTTGGTAAACCTCAACAAAAGTACCGGCAGATGCAGAAATTTTAAATCTGCCGCTTGTTGCCGGTGATGTAGTGGCATTTGGAACTGTTGAAGAAACTCTTATTTTGTAAATCTTCGAATTATGAGCCAACCCTGTTGGGATGGTCCAGTACATGGTACTTCCTGTTGTAGAAGCCGAAAGAACGGAGAAAGGAGCATTGTTTTTTAACAGTTCTACCGTTACGGGGGCTGTTAAATTGTCATTCCACGAAATCAGATAAGTACTTCCCTCGGCCCATGTTTCATTTCCGGTGGGTTGCTCCAAAGTAATAAAGCCACCGGCCTGATCTACCAGTTTAAAATTATGCCGGCTTCGCGAATGATAACCGTGCGATAAATGGCTTCGAACCTTAATACGATAATGTTTACCAATGGTATAACCGGTGGTATTCCAATAATAGGTCGAGCCGGAAACATTGGAGGCTATCAGCGTGTATGATGAGCCGCCATTTGAACTGACAAGTACATCTACCCCGCTTTGAAAATTATCAATCCAGGATATAACATAAGTACCACCAACAGTCCATTCGATGCCCGGATCTGTCGGTTGAAGAAGCGTGATGGAAGGTGTTTGTGCCTTTACCTGCAGGGTTGAAAAAAGCAGAAAAGCAACAATACTTAACCCCAGTGAATAAATTGTTTTTTTCATGACTATAATTTTAGAATAAACATTCATAATTTATAATGCAAACATCTTGCCGACCTGTTAAAAACACACAGCATCAGATGCTTATAATATTCATAAGGTGTAGTTTGCTGTTTTTACTTTTTCGTTTTGATAAAATTTTACCGAAAAGAAACCGGAAAATAAACCATTGAAAATCAAATGGTTTATTTTCCGGAATCCTTTTTAATGGATAAATAATTTATCCCTATTTTAATTAATGCTGTACAACAATCTTTCCGGTAACTCTGGTTTTATCAGTAGTAACCACAACAAAATATACACCATTTACCAATCCTGCCGTTGACAAGGTTGCTGTTGTTGAATTAGTTTGTAATTCGGCAACCTGTTTGTTAAACCTGTCGAACAACCGAATGGAGTAATAACCTTTTTCCTGCATGTTTTTCAGGTTAATAGTAACCTGATTGTTGGCAGGGTTAGGATAAACCGACATCATTGTTTGCGGGACAATTTCAAAATAACCGTCGCTAAAATCTTTTAAATTTAAACTGTCCAAAGTGCTATAAACTTCAACTTTGTAATATGTGCCCGGCGTTTGAGTAACAGGGATGGCCCATGAATAAGCTGAGCCTAAAACGTCAGTGGCAATATATGAGTCGAAAGAGCCGTTTTTCCATAAGGCTATGTTAACACCTTCCAAAAAGTCATCATTCCACGAAATCCAGTAGCTTGTTCCGGCAGCCCAGACTTCACCGCCATTGGGTTGTAAAACTTCAACAAAAGTACCTTCAGAGGCGGTAATTGCAAAATTACCATCGCTATAATCATGTAAATGAAGACTGTCCAGAGTACTGTAAATTTCTACTCTATAATTTCCGGTGGCAGTTGCCGAAGGAATATTCCAAACGTAAGTAGAGCCTAAAACATCTAAACCAATGGTATCTTTAATGGTTGAGCCTTGTTTTAGAATAATGTTAACGCCTTCCGGAAAATCATCGTTCCACGAAATGAGATGAGCTGTTCCTCGTGCCCAGCTTTCACCGCCATTAGGTTGATATACTTCAACATAGGTTCCTGTGGAAGCGGTAATATGAAAATACCCATTACTTCTGTCATAAACATGGGTTGGATCTAAAGTACTTCGAACAAAAATTCTGTAATAGTTTCCGGTAGTCTGAGCAGCATCAATGGTCCACCAGTAAGTTGAACCCGTAACGTCAGTAGCAATGTCGGCAACTTTGGTGCTTCCGTAATACAATTCAATATTAACCGGTTCGGTTAAATCGTCGTTCCACGAAATAAGATGTGTTGTATTTCTTGCCCAGCTCTCGCCTCCATTGGGCTGATATACTTCTAAGTAATCACCCGAAGAAGCCGTAATATGAAAATACCCGTTGCTATGGTCGTAAAGATGTGTCGGGTCTAAAGTACTACGAACAAAGATTCTGTAATAGTTTCCGGTAGTTTGAGCAGCATCAATAGTCCACCAGAAAGTTGTACCGGTAACATCGGTAGCAATATCGGCCACTTTGGTACTACCTGAATATAACTCAATGTTAACGGGCTCTACTACGTCGTCGTTCCACGAAATAAGATGTGTGGTTCCTCTGGCCCAGCTTTCGCCACCATTGGGTTGATAAACTTCAACAAAGGTTCCGTTGCCGGCAGTAATATGGAAATAACCGTTACTTCTGTCATAAACATGAGTTGGATCTAAGGTGCTGCGAACATAAATTCTGTAATAATTTCCCGTAGTCTGAGCAGCATCAATAGTCCACCAGAAAGTTGTACCGGTAACATCGGTGGCAATATCGGCCACTTTGGTACTACCCGAATACAATTCGATGTTAACCGGTTCGGTTAAATCGTCGTTCCACGAAATAAGATGTGTGGTTCCTCTGGCCCAGCTTTCGCCACCATTGGGTTGATAAACTTCAACATAAGTTGCCGAAGAGGCAATAATTTTAAACGAACCGCTTACTGCCGGTGTAGTTGTTGCTCCCGTAACAGTTGAAGAAACTCTGATTTTATAAATATAACCTGAGTTTGCCAATCCTGTAGGGATTGTCCAGTAGGTTGTGGTTCCGGTGGTAGAGGCTACCAAAGTATCGATAGGAGTATTGTTTTTTAACAGTTCAACCATTACCGGAGCGGTAAGGTTGTCGTACCATGAAAGCAAATAGGTATTGCCTTCCGACCAGATTTCGCCTCCCGTAGGTTGTTCCAGGGTTATGGAACCTCCGGCCTGATCAACCACTTTAAAAGTATGGCTGCTCATGTCGGAATAACTGTTAGCAAGCGTGCTTTCAACCTTTATTTTGTAATGTGTTCCCAATGCAACTCCTGTTGTATTCCAATAATAAACAGAACCGGTAACATTTTTAACAATGGTGTCAAAAGTTGTACCATAATCATCTGTTAATAAAATATCTACCCCATGGGGGAAGTTATCAATCCATGAAATAACATAAGTTCCGCCAACGGTCCATTCGATGCCCGGATCAGTAGGCTGAAGAAGTGTAATGGTAGGCGTTTGTGCCGATAATTTCAGGCTGGCAAACAGAAATACCATAAGGGCAATACCATAAGAATAAAATTTTGCTTTCATAATCGAGAATATTTAATGAAAATTTATTTTACAACTGTTAATTTCAATGTTTTAACGTTATTATTAATACTAAGTTTCAAAATATAAAAACCATTTGTTAAATTATCTGCAGAAATTTGAATGTTTTGCGCTCCGGATGTCAAATAGCCGTTTGTTATTTCTTTTATTTCTTTTCCGTTTATGTTGTAAAGTGTTGCTTTTACAAGCGATAATTTGTTGAGTTTAAATTTTACATCGGTTGTGTGGCCAAAGGGGTTTGGATAGCAGGTAATATGGGGCAGGCTGTTTTTATTATCTTTTATTCCAACAATTATGGAAGAATAATAGGCCGTGCATGAATAGCCGAAATACACTTCGGTTTGCGAAGCGTAGCTATAGGCCATTTCCAACGGTGCTTCCTGATTTTGTGTCCAATTATCGCCTTCCCAATAATAATAATTACCCGAAACAGCGTTACCGTTGTCGTCGTAAACGTATTGTTTCATAAAATTATTTATCCAGTTGCCGTTGTCCCAAACAGTAGCAATTTCGGTTTCGATACCGCCATAATCACCATAGCTGAAATTGTATTTTTCTGTATTAACCCAGTTATTGTTCAACCACATTTCGGTAGTGCTGCTTGCAAGATAATCAAGGTCGTTATAAGTATAGCTGTATTTTGCATTGTTAACCCAAACGGAATCGTCCCACAGTGTATTGAGGTCTAAAGTTTTTTTATTTGCTTCGTTGTAGGTGTTTGAATCTTTTGAAATATGTACCCACACTCCGCTTTCCATCTGGTCGTAAGTGGCGGTAATAAGGTTGTTATTGGCATCGTAGGTGTGTGTGTATTGCTGGTCTTCGCGCCATGCACCTGCAAGCCACTCCATACCCAATGCAGTAATAAGATTGTTGGATTCGTCGTAAGTATAAACCTCTTTTGTTAAGTTAACCCAATCGCCATCCGACCATGTTTGCATAATGTGCGAAACAAGCTTACCTCCGGTATTGTACATGTAAGTATCCATCTCACTGTATTTCCATACATCATCCTCCCATATCTCCGACAGGGAACTTATCAGATAATTTTCATCGCTATAAGTGTTGGTGGTTCTGCTGGAAAATACCCAGTCGTTGTTACTCCAATATTTCCAAATGGAGGTAAGTTTGTTACCGGCATCGTCATAGGTACACTCTTCCTTTTTGGAGTTTGTCCAAACCCCTGCATCGTCAAGTTGAATCAGCGTAGTTAACCGGTAACCTTTGTCGGAGTAAGTATAAATATATTTTTTTGGTGAAGAGGAAACAGAATGAACAGTAGCCGTATCGATAACAAATACCATGTAGTCGTCGCGGCTGACTTTGTTATTTTTATAATAATTAAACGGATTTAACGTTTGGATGTAGTTGTGGTAATATTGCAGGTAATTGCTGCTTTGTGTGGTTTCAGGCAGGTTTCCGTTCGTATTTTGGCCGTAACTAAACGAAACGGGGACTAATATTGCCAATAAAATTAATATTCCGGAAAGAACTTTTTTTACTACAGTTAATGCCGGCAGATGTAATGTTTTTTTCATGATGGTTTTAATTCATAAATTTCCAACACATACAATAACCTGCAAATATAATTAAATTACACCTTATATACAAGAGATTTATAAATTTTTTAAAGTAAAATTCAAACGCTTATCATACCTTTGCATTTTAAAATCGTAAAAATGAATCTTATTAAAATGAAAAAGTTTTTATTACCTGTATTTGTCATTCTTTTTTCCGCCTCCGCTTTTACACAAATTAAGTTACCGCCTCCGGGACAGGGAAGAGAGCCGGAAAAGGTTAATCCGAAAGCCAAATCACTCTCGATAAAAAAAATGAAACAGCCTGACAAAGCAGAGGTTATAGCTGCCAATAACAAAAAAAGAGCATTCAATTTTTTTAAAGAGGGGGTAAAGAATTATAACAACAAAAAGTACGAAAAAGCCATTGAATCGTTTCGCGAATCAGCTGCGGTATATCCTGAAAATGCTAAGGTGTATTACAATCTCGGTAAAATTTATCAGATGCAGGGTGACAACAATCTGGCAAAGTCGTATTATTTGGATGCTGTAAAATACGATCCGGAAGATTCGGCATCTTTAATTTCGATAGGCATGATTTATTACTCCGAAAAAGAGTATGGCAGAGCTTTGGAGTATTACAACAAAACTTTAAAAGTTGCGCCTTATTACGGAATGGCTTACTATAATCGGGGAACCATAGTGGGAATGAACAAACAGTACGAAAAAGCAGCCGGCGATTTAACCAAAGCCATTAAACTGGGTTTTGCAACCGATAAAGTTTTTGTAAACAGAGGGCTTGCCTATTATTTTATGAAAAAAATTGATAAGGCCTGCAGCGACTGGAAAAAGGCTGCCGCCCTGGGATCGGCTGACGGGCAAAAAGCAATTGAAGCCTATTGCACCAAAAAATAATCTCGAAATAAATACCTAATATTGGTGATATTTACCAGTAGCTTTTATTGTTTCATTTGCTAAAAATTTAACAAATGAAAAAAATACTTTTACCGGTTTTATTAACTCTTTTTACTTTACAGGCATTAGGTCAGATAGGCGGCATATCAGGCTCTAAACTAAGGTCTTATTGTGTTGATGTGGTTGATCATCACCACATTGAGTTTGAACCGGCATTTTATTATGGACAAAGCCGCCATAACTGGGATAACAACCGAAATCTTCAAAACAGCTTTTTAACACAGGACAGCGTAAACAGATATTCGGGAGTGGGCATGCGGTTTACTTACGGTTTATTCAACAAGCTTGAAGTGGGAGTTTCAATTCCGTTGGATATGAAAACCGGTTCGTTTGGTGCCAGATATGTTTTAATGCAACACAAAAACATTGGATTTGCTTTAATGGGAGGATTAAACATTCCCATGGGCGAAGGCATGTTTAATCGTGGTATTAAAACGGAAGACAACACTATTCAGGGTGGCATTGGCGGCGTTTTTTCTTTTCAAAAAGGAGATAACTTTTCGGCAGATGCTAACCTGGAATTTGATCATTTTTTAAAAGAGCCTGCAAGTACCAAAACAGGGACCGTTTACACCAGCGTTGATGCCGGCTACTATATGTTCCACCATCAATTACAGCTAATCGCTGCAATAGGATATGAGCATAGTCACCTGGAAACCAAACTAAACCAATCGCGGCTGACAATGTATCCGGGAGCAACTATTGAAGGAGAGAATTATATTATTGTATTAACTTTTCCTTTTGATATTTACGGCCGTAACGTAAATAAAACAACCGGTTTTTCGCTGGCACTTACATTAACATTTGAGTGATTTTTCAATCAAAAATCAAAATGTCTTTATCATATGTTTTTGTAATAGACAATTCAAAATAACTCGATTGTTTTAGGGCAATTTACCAAATCAGACTTTCACATCTTTTTTTAATATTATCCTGAAAGTTGTTCCTTTTCCGGGCGACGACTGTTTAACAAATATTTTACCTTTATGGTACTCTTTGATAATACGTTTAGCCAACGACAGGCCAAGTCCCCAACCGCGTTTTTTAGTGGTATAACCGGGACTGAACACATCGCGTTGTTCTGTTTTTGAAATTCCTTTGCCGGTATCTTTTACATCAATTATCACGTTGTCGTTTTCTTCTTTCATTTCTACGGTAATCCTTCCTTTGGCATCCATAGCATCAATGGCATTTTTAAAAAGATTTTCCAAAACCCAGCTAAACAGAGGACCGTTGGCCAATGCAATAACATCTTGCTTTGGAAGTAAAATATTGTATTCGATTTTTCGTGGTGTTCGTGGTTTTAAATAGTCAACGGTTCGGCGTATAATATCGGTAATGTTGGTTAATTCAAGAGACGGTGTGGATCCAATTTTTGAAAACCGTTCGGTAATCATTTCCAGCCGTGCAACATCTTTTTCTATTTCCCGGGCAGCCTGTTTGTGGTCGGCTTCATCCATTTTTAACAACTCCATCCATGCCATTATCGACGAAAGCGGGGTTCCTATTTGATGAGCTGTTTCACGAGCCATTCCTGCCCACACTCTGTTTTGCTCGGCGTTACGCGACAAACTGAAAAGCAGATAAGCAATACCGATAAACACAAAAATAATTAATAGTTGTGCCAACGGAAACAACCTCATTTTGTTTAACAACTCCGAATCTTTATAAAAAATGTAAACTTTACCCACGTCAATAAAATCAAGTGTAATGGGTTCGTTCTCATCTTTCATCTCCATCAGTTTTTTGTTGGCAAAAACACTGTTTTTCATTTTACTTTCGTTCAAATTTCCAAAAAGTAAAATATTAGCCCGGGTGCTGTCGGTAATAATAACCGGCACACTGGAAGAGTTTAAGGCCACCTCCTCCATAAAAATGGTAATATAGTCGTTGAGAACTTTTTTTAATTGGGTAAACAAATTTGAATTTTTATAATAAAGATAATTACGCTCGCCCTTAACAAATTCTACTTCAATGGGTTTGTAAACCGAGAACTCTTTTCTAAGGCTGCCTGTTAAAAAACCTGTCGTGTCCTGGCCTTCCTTTAAATTTTTACTGCTTAATATTTTGCCTCGTGCATCGGTTAAGATTACCGGAATTGTTTTGTTGTCGTGAATAATATTGAGGTAAAAGGTTAAGTCCTGCGAATTGTTATCGGTGAGCAACCGGTTATAAACTTTTGCCAGCAACTCGGCTTTTTTTTGTTCCTGTTCTTGTAACTGCTTAAAAAATTTTTCGGTGTATTGCATTAACTCGGCTCTACGATGAACGGCATCGGCCCACAGGCGAACGTTTTTACGTTCGGCAGAGGCAAACTTACTAACAAGCCGGTTGGTATAAAAAATAGAAAGAGCGATTAATACCATTCCCATTACAAACAGAAATGTCTTCCATGCTTTCTTTTTGGTATAGATATCCACGTGTTAAATGTTTTAAACACCAAACGTACAAAAATGTTTTTTGTTTTAGGGTTAAAAGGGAAAATAAAAAAACCCCCAAATAATTTTGGGGGTATTGTCAAGCTTAGGCTAAAGTTAGTTTTTGCAGGCTTTTTGAAAAGTTGTAGGGCGATTTGTACTTCTTGAGCTTGACCTTTTTGCCTTTTTCAGCACAAATTGGGCAGTTCCCCATTTTAATCGGGTAAACGTATTGACACTCGTTGCAGTAATAGTAATGTATGTTTTTAGACTTGGGGCGATTTTTAAACATCCAGATGGCGCCGGTAACGGGAGTAAGGAGTAAACTGATTAAAAACAGCTTAAGAGCTTCGGATTGGCGGTTAATGCCAAACAAAGTAAAAATAAAAGTGATTAACAGGTAAACTATAACACCATATAAAAGCATGACTTTTTGTTTTGTTTTTTTATGAAAGCAAACTGCAAGCCAAAAATTTTAATACACTGTAGTCTAATGTGATAGATATCTATAAAATATTTTTTTTAATAAAATTTATGTTTTCGGATATACATTATTAAACCGCAATCTTCGTTTTCGTAGAATTTGTTTGATAAAAATTTTTTTTGAAAAATGGAATGTCCTACATTTGTGTTCCAAAACCAAAATTTATGAAACAATACAACGGTCATTTTACCAGTAAGCTTTCCGGTGCAAAAACATCGGTATTTGCCGTAATGAGCAAACTGGCAAACGATTATAATGCTGTAAATTTGTCGCAGGGCTTTCCCGATTTCCCCATCAATCAGGAGTTAATCAGGCGCGTTAACTATTATATGGTTAAAGGGTACAACCAATATGCCCCCATGCCGGGAGTACCGTCTTTACGCAAAGCCATAGCCGAAATGTTTAAAAAAAATCATGGTGCCGGTTATAATTATGAAACCGAAATTACCATTACAGCAGGTGCTACACAAGCTCTTTATACTGCTATTTCGGCTTTTATTAACGAGGGTGACGAAGCAATAATTATTGAGCCTGCCTACGACAGTTATGCACCGGCAGTTATAGCCAACGGAGGTACCGTAAAATACGTTTCGCTAAAATTTCCCGATTTTACTTTAAACTGGGATGAGGTTAAACGTAATGTTACTTCGCGTACAAAGTTGATTATTCTAAACACACCTCATAACCCCACCGGAAGTGTATTAAAGGAAGAAGATTTTTTAATTCTCGAACGATTTTTGCGTGGCAGGGATATTATGCTTATTAGCGATGAGGTTTACGAGCATCTGATTTTCGATAACGAACAACATTACAGCGCGTGCCGTTTTAACGATTTGGCATCCAGAACGATGGTAATAGGATCGTTTGGAAAAACTTTTCATGCTACAGGATGGAAAACGGGTTTTGTTTTAGCTCCGGCCAATATTACGGCTGAGTTTCGTAAGTTTCATCAATTTATTGTATTTGCATCGAACACCCCCATTCAGTATGCAATTGCCGATTTTCTTCAAAATCCGGAAAACTATACAGGGCTGAGCAATTTTTATCAAGCCAAACGCGACTATTTTTTACAAGCCCTTAAGGAATCCAGATTTAAGGCTGTTCCTGCAAAAGGAACCTACTTTCAACTGCTTGATTACAGCAATATTTCAGATGAACCGGAATATGATTTCGCCGTAAGGCTGGTAAAAGAATTTGGAGTGGCAGGTATTCCGTTATCCCCGTTTTATCACAACAACAAAAATCAGCAACAACTGCGTTTTTGTTTTGCCAAGCAACCATCAACCCTTGATAAAGCCGCTGAAATTTTATGCAAGATTTAAAAATATTATACCTGCAGTCGGATTTGGCCATGGAAGACCCGGATGCCAACAGAGCTGCTTTCAACACCTTAATCAATAAGCATATTAATGGTCATCATTTGTTGGTTTTGCCCGAAACATTTACTACCGGTTTTCCGGTTGACCCTGCTCCTTTTGCCGAACCCTTTGGCGGTGAAACAACAAAATGGATGATGCATATAGCCCGGAAAACAGGAGCCGTAATAACGGGCAGCTTTTTAATTAAACAAAACAAACGCTTTTACAATGCTTTGTTATGGGTAACTCCGCAGGGCAAAGTTGCAACTTATTACAAAAGACATGTTTTTTCGATGGGTGGCGAAGACAAAAAAATTGCAAAAGGAACCGAACAGCTAATTGTTGAGTTAAACGGATGGCGCATAAAGCCAATGATATGCTATGATTTGAGATTTCCGGTTTGGAGTAAAAACAACTATGACAAAAAAAAGGGTTTTGAATACGATTTGGCCATTTATGTTGCTAACTGGCCATCGCAACGCAGCTATCCGTGGGAAACACTTCTGGTGGCACGTGCCATCGAAAACCAAGCCTATGTTTTGGGCGTAAACCGGGTTGGGTATGACGGGCTGGAAAACTATTACAGTGGAAATTCAAAAATGACAGATCCCAAAGGAAAAGTTATTTCGGAAGCCCAAACCGGTGAAACTTCGTGCAATACTGTTGTTATCAGCATGGAAAAACTTATCCGGTTCAGGTCAAAATTTAATGTGGGCAACGATTGGGATAACTTCATCATAAACCCATAGGCAAGAAATATTAAGAACTTGTAACGTTGTTAAACAAGAATTAATACTTTTACTTTTTTTTAAATTCCGATAACTATGAACATTATTATAGCCGGCGACGGTGAGGTAGGTTTTCATCTGGCCGAAGCCCTTGTAAATTCAAACCATAACATTACTATTGTTGACCCCCACGAAGAGCTTTTGGAGATGATAGAATCGCATGCCGACTTAATGACCATTGTCGGGGAGTCCAATTCGGTTAGCATATTAAAAAAGGCGCAGGTAAATAAAGCCGATCTCGTTATTTCGGTTTTACACCAAGAGAGTATAAATATATTAACCGCTATTTTGGCAAAAAAACTGGGTGCCAAACATGTTATTGCAAGGGTAAACACACTTGAAAATGTTAGTCCCGAAAACAGGAAAATTTACGAAGATTTGGGTATTGATAATTTAATATCACCGGAAGATATAGCTGCACATGAAGTAATAAATTTACTAAAACATCCTACTGCCACCGAAATTTACGATCTGTCCAACGGGAAATTATCGATTTACCTGTTTCGTATTGAAAAAGATGCCCCGGTAGTTGGAAAGTCGCTGGATGAAATTGCCTCTTCGTTTGATTACAAACACCTTGATTTCAGAGCTGTAGCCATCCATCGGGGAAACGACACTTTTTTACCTACCGGAACATCTGTTTTCCAATCAGGCGATTTAGTGTATGTTATTTCAAAACCCGACCTGTTAAAAACCATGTTGGGCTTGAGTGGAAAAGAGGAGCTCGATATTAACAATGTTATTGTTGTGGGTGGCGGCCGTGTGGGACGGGTAATTGCCAAACGACTTGAAAAAGATGTAAATATAAAACTGATTGAGCGCGATATAGACCGTTGTAATTTTTTAACCGAAATGCTCGACGATACACTTATTATTAATGGCGATGCGCGTGATATTTCGTTATTGGAAGATGAGGGAATTGAAAATGCCGATGTTTTTATTTCGGTTTCAAACAACACCGAAACCAACATTTTAACCTGTCTTCATGCAAAAAAATATGGGGTTAAAAAAACCATTGCCCTGGTTGAAAATCTTGATTATATCGAAATTTCTCAAAATATAGGCATCGATACTATTTTAAATAAAAAAGTTATTGCCGCCAGTTATATCATTAAACATGCCATGGGCGACGAAGTTGCCTCGTTAAAAATTGTAAGTGGCATAAACGCCGAAATTTTGGAAATTGAGGCAAAACCGGGATCTTCCATCACCAAAAAACCCATCAGAGAAGTTAACCTTCCCGAAGGAATTATTGTGGGCGGGATATTCAGAGGCGAAGAATCCTATATTGCCATGGGCGATTTTCAAATACAACCGGGCGACAAAGTAGTTGTTTTTGCTTTACCCGGTAACACCTCTAAAGTTGAAAAGCTGTTTCAAAAATCAATGTTCAGCTTAAAATAATTTTTAAACCCGAAAATATCTTCCAGATAAAATAAATATGGCCGGTTTTCATAAATCACGCTACCTTTGCAATCATGAATATAACAAACTATTTTTCAAAGGATGAGGACAAACGGGCGCAGTTTATTTTTAATCTTATTGCACCTGCTTATGGTATTTTAGACAAAGGTACCTACAAGGATTTTAAGGATATGGCCGCCTTGTTTAACAACCGCATTCCGCTTAAAGGTAAATCGGTATTGGATTTGGGAAGCGGCACAGGAGCCTGGATATCGGCCCTTAATAAATACGAGCTGTCAAAAGCAACAGGAGCCGATTTTTCGAAAAAAATGATTCGTCAGGCAGAAAAAAAACATCCCGAAATTAAATTCGTACATCAACACGGCGAGAATTTGGAAGCCTTTGCCGACAATTCATTCGACATTGTTACGGCAACATTTGTGCTTCACGGCATGAAAAAAGAGAAGCGGGCAAAGGTTATTAACGAAATGAAACGGATAGCCGGACAATGGGTGGTTATTCACGATTTTTACAGCAATCACCATCCTGTTGTTCAACTGCTTGAGTTTTTGGAACGCAGCGATTACCGGTACTTTCAAAAACATTTTCGCCAGGAGATTAAATCGTTTTTTCCCGAAACAGAGATACTTACCGGCAATAACGGCAATGCATTGTATATTGGTAAAGTAAGTTAAACAGGGGATGATTTTCATTATCGACCCGTACCAATACCGTTAAACACATTGTTTTTTAAATTTCAGTCAGTTAATTGACGGTATTTATATAAATTCCGTCAGTTGATTGACGGTATTTTATATATTTGCAAAAAAAATAATTATGAATACCTATTTAATAAGGTCTATTACAACAGATTTTATAAAAAACATGAAAAAAAACAAAGTGCTTATCCTTTTAGGAACACGAAGAACAGGAAAAACCCTTTTCTTAAATTATCTTATTGAAAAAGTAATAAAGCACGATTATCTGTTTTTAAACGGAGAAAACATAACTACGCATGAATTACTTAAAGAAAGAAGCATTGAAAATTATAAACGCCTTATTGGAAACAACAAATTCCTGATAATTGATGAAGCCCAAAATATTGAAAATATAGGCTGGATATTAAAACTTATTTATGATTCAATAAAAGGAATTACCATTATTGCTACGGGTTCGTCGTCATTCGATTTAAACAATAAAACAGGCGAACCGCTCACCGGACGTAAAATCACTTACCATCTTTTTCCGTTTTCACAGGCTGAATTTTCAACAATTGAAAATTTAGTCGAAACCAAATCAAATCTGGACAATCGCATGATTTTTGGATGCTATCCCGAATTAATACATTTGCAAAGCAACCATGAAAAAAAAATATACTTAAACGAATTGATTAGCTCTTATCTTTTTAAAGATATTTTAATGCTTGACGGAATAAAAAATGCTTCTAAAATTCATGATTTACTAAAACTCCTTGCTTTTCAAACAGGCAGCATGGTTTCGCTTGAGGAACTGGGAAAAAATTTAAACATGAGTAAAAATACAGTGGCAAAATACATGGACATGCTCTCAAAAGTTTATGTTATTTTTCCCTTGAAAGGGCTGAGTCGTAATTTACGTAACGAACTTACAAAAAAAGGAAAATGGTATTTTTACGATAATGGTATCAGAAACTCTATCATTAATAATTTTAATCCCGTTTCATTAAGAAATGATGTGGGACAACTTTGGGAAAACTATATAATATCTGAAAGGGTTAAATTTCAATTTAATAACAAAATGTTGGTTAATAATTATTTTTGGCGAACCTATCAGCAACAGGAAATTGACTGGGTTGAAGAGGTTAACGGTACATTTAAAGCTTACGAATTTAAGTGGAATACTGCTAAACTGCCCAAAATACCCACACAATGGAAAAAAGCATATCCCGATAGTCCGTTTGAAATAATCACACCCAAAAATTATTTATCATTTATCAATCCCTTAAAGTAACTTTTTTATTAAAATATGTTATGCATGCATACTAAATTGAAAAATTTTTTGCATCTTTGTGAACAAATAACGATAACACTAAAAATAGTTTAAAATGAAAATTCTTGTTTTAATCAGTAATGTACCTGATACCACGACAAAAATCAGGTTTACGGGGGACAACACCGCTTTTGACACCGCTGGTGTGCAGTGGATTATAAACCCCTGGGACGAACTGGCTCTTACCCGTGCGGTGGAGTTAAAAGAGGCCGGCGCAGTGGAAAAAATTGTAGTGGCCAATGTGGGTGAAAAAATTACCGAACCTACCTTACGTAAAGCACTGGCTGTTGGTGCCGACGAAGCCATCCGCGTGGATGCCAAACCGGAAGATGCTTACTTTGTGGCCAAACAACTGGCAGAGGTAGCCAAAGACTACGACCTGATAATGGCCGGCATTGAGGCTTCCGATTACAACGGATCGGGTGTTGGCGGCATGTTGGCCGAAATGCTTGGGTTCAATTCGGTATCAGCGGTTTCGGGTATTGATATCGAAAACGGTGAGCTGAAAATCCATCGCGATATTGATGGCGGTTCACAAGTTTTGTCGGTTCCCACACCTGTTGTTACCATTGTACAAAAAGGAATAGCCATCGACCCCCGAATTCCCGCCATGCGCGGAATTATGATGGCCCGTAAAAAACCGTTAAATGTAGTGGCTCCTGTTGATGCCGAACCTCGTACCGAGTTTATCAGTTACGAACTGCCGGCTCCTAAAGCTGCCTGCAAAATGGTGGATGAAGACAATGCCAAAGAGCTTATCAGACTACTGCACGAAGAAGCAAAAGCTTTTTAACTAAAAAAGTTATTGCCCATAACAACAATTTTAACAATTAAAAAATAGAAAAATGTCAGTATTAGTATATACCGAAAACTGGGATGGAAAGTTTAAAAAACTCAGCTACGAAATTGTATCGTTTGCCGCTGCCATCGCCAAAGAGATAAACTCAACCGTTACGGCTCTTTCAGTAGGCCATGTTGCCGACGAGGAGCTTAAAACCCTTGGTAATTACGGTGCCAATAAAGTTTTAAACGTTCAGGACGATCGTTTTGAATCGTTGGACAACAAAGCTTTGTCGGATGCTGTTGCCAAAGCCGCTCAGGCCGAAGGCGCCAAAATTATTATTTTCGCGCACAACAACGAAGGTAAAGCTTTAGCACCACGCGTTGCCGTAGAATTGGATGCGGGAATGGTTTCGGGTGTAAACGGACTGCCCGTTAACTACGACCCCTTTACCGTGAAAAAAAAGGTGTTTACCGGAAAAGCTTTTGCCAATGTGGCCATAAAAACCGATGTTAAGGTTATTACCTTTGCTCAAAACTCGTTTGACGTGGTAGAAACCGGAAACAGCGTTGCCATTGAGGCTTTCGACCCTCAAATTAACGATGAAGAATTTGTTACCAAGGTACTCGACACCCATAAAATTACCGGCAAAGTATTGCTCACCGATGCCGAAATTGTTATCTCGGGTGGCCGTGGTATGAAAGGCCCCGAAAACTGGGGAGGCATTGAAGAATTGGCCGGATTGCTGGATGCAGGACTGGCTTGTTCGCGCCCCGTATCGGATGAAGGGTGGCGTTCGCACGAAGAGCATGTGGGACAAACCGGTAAAATTATTGCTCCCAACTTGTATGTTGCCCTGGGTATTTCAGGAGCCATTCAGCACCTGGGAGGCGTAAGCTCATCCAAGGTAATTGTAGCCGTTAACAAAGACCCCGATGCTCCTATATTTGAAGCTGCCGATTACGGTATTGTAGGCGATGTTTTTAAAGTATTACCACAACTTATCGAAGCCATTAAAGAGTTAAAAGCTCAGGGATAATGGGATAAAAATCAGAGTTTTCCTGGAAATCCGAATAGAAAAAACAGGTTAAAACAACTAAAGCCCGCAAGTTCATTTGTAACTTACGGGCTTTTTTATAATCGTGTCCGGCTTTTAACTTTCAGAAATTTAAAAAGCAGC
>CAYVWX010000034.1:0-17778 GCA_964455635.1 uncultured Lentimicrobiaceae bacterium
GACCCGACTTTTTTATCTGCAAAATACCTAAACATCAGCATACCAACCTTACCTACATCAAGCTCAGCAGGATTTGTAATCCTGCGGTTGTATAAAAACAATTAGTCTTATTCGCTTACAAGTCGCACTGCCACACTTTAACGTTGATGCATAGTGGCGGTACGACAAACTACATCAAGCTCAGCAGGATTTGTAATCCTGCGATTCTAGAAAAACACTTTTCTTTTTTTGCTTACAAGTTGCACTGCCACACTTTAACGTTGATGCATAGTGGCGGCAAAGATTCTTTACTGTGCCAAGCCTCTTAAAGTTACCAGCACTTTACGAAGTACTTCTTTGGTAGGTTCATCTTTTTCGATGGCATACGCAGCCTGAATATCGGGAATAGCTGCTGTATATTCGGTTTCGGCAAGATATTGAGCCGCATGCTGGCGAACTATTGGTGATGTGTGTCGTAGCAAACCTATGGACCAGCGAATTGAAGGCCTTGAATAGATAGAATGCAAACTGTCGATGGCCTGCATAACCTCTTGGTCGTTTTTTGAAAACAATTTCCAAAAGTTTTCTTTTTCAAAGGCAATAACATCGGGAGTATAAAACTCTTCTTTGGTATAAATTTCAGGTCTTACCACATTTCTTTTATAGCCAGTTAATCGTTTTCCTGCTACATATCTGGCCATTCGCGGTACCATCCAGCGCATGCCGGGCGTTGCTTCGGGATGTCCCACCGAGGCAATAATTTTTCCATCGCCGTAATTGGCGGTAAAAAAAGCCGGTTTTCCGGGCGTAACCCCTTTCGGATATCCTTTTTTGTGAGAAATGTCGCTGGTAATGGTTGCCAAAACTTTGATGCCGGCGTTTTCGGGAATATCATACATGGGGCCGTCGTAATATTGGTAAAAAGCGGTATCTGTTTTTTTCAGCTCGGGGAAAATCTTTTTTCCGGCTTTGTTAAGGGTAAAGCCTATTAACGCCCTGCCTCTGTCGTAATGGTCGCGTATATCGGGAGCAGGAAATAATTCCAGGCTTGGATATCCGGGTGTAGTTGAAAACAGGTAACCTCCGGCACAAATGCCCACCAGACCTTTGTGTTTTTTTGAAGCAAATGTTTTTACTTTGGCAGCCGCTTCAAGTCCCAAATTATTATACTCTTTGCTGGCGCTGCCACCTGGAAAAACCAAAACATCCAGCTTATCCAAAACACCATTCATAATATCAACCGCCGACACCTCATGAGCATAAATACCCTTATCAATTTTTAAAGCCTCAATGGTTTCGGTTACACAAACAGGGCTGGCTCCGTTGCCATCAAACACTCCTACCTGAATTTTTTTTCCCGACCGGCGTTGTCCAAACGATGTTGTGGCCATAAACATCGCCAATAACAGTGTAAATAAATATCTTGTCTTCATAATTTAATTTTATTCAAAAAGTTGATGCTATTAATTTTACTTTTGGCAAAAGTAATTATTGAACCATTTCAAAACACCTCATCAATCGTTAAAAAAATAAAAGTTACAAACCGAAAAGGCTTTTGTAAGCTGAGGTAATTTGTTTGTCGGCACTATCGTAAAAAGCTTTTATCTTTTTAGCATCATAACCCTGTTCACGCATATTATTTAGCAATTTATGTCCCTGAATAATAAGCTTATGGTCCAACGGTTTCAGTTTTTGCATGATTCCTGTTCCGTCGGCATTAAGCAAAGCGTTAACATTGATGTAGTGTTTGGCACTTTTACCCCATTTGTAGCAATAAACTTTTTTCTTTAGCAGCAAAGCATTGTGGCACAGTGGCGAATCTTTTACCGAGTCGTTGTAAGTTATTACTCCGGGCAGGTCGTCGTGTTTGGTAATCCATACCGGAATGGCTACCGAAGCCAAAGGCCAACCAACTATCGACCACATGGTTGTAAGCCGTGCATCTTCGTTGGGTTTAACACCCTCAACCACACATGATGAAGAGCTTCCGCGGCGTGGTATAAAATCTTCGAACCAAACGAACTTTTTATTATTTTCGGGAATATTTACGTAATCCCATAAATTATCT
Organism: uncultured Lentimicrobiaceae bacterium; assembly: GCA_964455635.1. GTDB lineage: Bacteria > Bacteroidota > Bacteroidia > Bacteroidales > F082 > B16-G9. Next base: position 2,048 of record CAYVWX010000034.1, read on the forward strand.
TTTGTTAATGAGTTGGTAAGGTTACGCGACAATCCACGCAAAATATCTTCGGCCACGATGCCTCCGCTTTTAACGGCTTCATCCAGCACGGCATTGGCGGTTACATATCTAATATAACCGGCACCATTTTCGGGGGTACCGCTAAAGGAGTAGTTGGTTCGTACAATGTAACCCATGGGTGCTGTGGAGGGGTCGTTGGCATCAAATTTTACAACTTTAAAATTACTGAGCTCGAAATAGGCTGCCCCGCCGTTTCCGTCAATTACACCAAAATTTGCTTCCAGGCGGGTTGGCTTGGGCATGTCGTTAAGCATCTTTTCAAAGTCGTCGATGGTGGCACATGTTTGCAGCGCCTGTTTCATCACCCGCCCTTCAAGTCCTGTTTGTTTAATGGTGTCGTTGTTTAAGTTGTAGCTGGCTGAGTTCATAATGGCAAAGCCGGTGCTGTTATAGCCAATCCAAACACTTTTTCCTTTTTTATCTTTTGAATTAACCAGCCCGGCATAAACATATTTACCATCGTGAAATATCATAATTTTATTGTTTACGGCCCAGGTATCGCGATGTTTCCAAAGCATGGGACGGCCATCACGGGTATATTTTCCGGAAACAACGGCAGTGGTACAGGCGTAAGAACCCGATATTATAAATAGAGATATAATGATGAGTAATGTAATTTTTTTCATCGGTTTACAACTTTTAATTGTTTGATTTTCAGTCTTATGATTTACAGCTATTTTTTATTGGGGAACCATCCTCCGTTAGAGGTGTTAACACCATCGGCACTGGAAACGCCCCCAAAAGTATAAAGAGGCATATTCATCACCATCAGCTCTTTAGCCGGTATGGGAAAATGCAACGGGGTACCGGGTTGTAACATATCGCGGCGACGCATATCAAAAAAGGCAATACCAAATCCGGTTTGGATAAGTTCAATATCGCGCTCGTAAAAAATAGCTTTTAACAGGTTTTTAATGTTGGTATTAGAGCTTAACGGAGGCAGTAAACCACGCTGTGTACGACTTCCGTTGTTAACAATGTTAATGGCTTCGGTTAAGTTTCCCAACCGGGCATTGGCCTCGGCCTTTATCAGGTCGATTTCTGCCAACGAAAAATCGGTTACCTCACCAATACGGGTGCTGATGGCATAATGATAACGCGTATATTCGTAATTTGAAAAGTGGTAATATCCGCGTTCAGGTTTCATATTATTAACGGAGTTATAAGTAAAATCGGTTTGCAGCCGGTGGTCGTCCGACTGAGGTTTTGGCGGATTGTGGCCATCATCAGGGAAGCGCCACGGGTACCGGCTGTCCATTAAATTAATAATACGGCAGTCGATTCGTGCCCATCCCGGGCGTACCGTATAAATACGAAACCAGCTTATCCAGGTACTGTTATCCATGTATGGCGACAACGGCCGCTCAATACCTTTGTTGGCATATTCAAGCACACGATCCCAATTGGTTTGTTCATTTTCGGCTTTATTTCGTGGCATATAAACCAAAAATCTGGCGGCAAACGAATTGGCCAGTTGAGCCAACTCCGAGGAGGAATAGGCTGAGCCGTTAATCCAGTCGTCGGGAATGGTAAACGAGCTGCTATTGCATATTTCAATACACTTATCCAACGATTTTAATGCTTCCTGGGTACCCTCCTGATAGGTTGACAACGGAATACCTGTTTCTGGAGAATCTTCATCCACAATAAAAACTTTATCATATACCATGCTCAGGTATCCCATGGTAATTCCATGAACAAAATAGGCAAAGGCTCGTGTTTGGTCGGTTTTGTCGGCACCGTTAATGTCAATTTCCATGCCTTTGTTTAACGCTTTTAAAATATTGGCTGTTTGGTTTAATGTAGCATACATGTCGGAATAATAGGTTTCGAATATGTACGCATAGGTATAAGAGGTGGTATTGTTAAAAGGTATTCGCGGTTCCATCGAAAGGTGGTACATACCGCTGTTAGCCCACGAGCAGGTACCCTGATCGGCTGCCACCCACATTCCCATCCGGGGCGATATGCTGGAGTTCATAGCCATAAACCAGTTATAAAACGAACTTTTTGCAATGCTGTACACGTTTCCCGGATCGGAAAAAACGATGTCTTTATTAGGCTTGTTTTTGTAGTCAACATCAAGCTCTTTGGTGCACGAAGTAAAGCCTGCAACCATTAAAAGCAATCCTAATGCTATTATATATTTGTTTTTCATAACGGATATTTTTAAAAGTTTAAGGTTATGGAACCTGTAATAACCCGGTAATTCGGATAGCCGAAATTATCGACCGGATAGTTGGTAAGGTCGCTGCCGGAAGCTACTTCCGGATCGTATCCTTTATAATTGGTAAAAGTTAACAGGTTACGCGACTGAACCCCGATTTTAACCCCTTTTACAAATCCCAGTTTAAGGTTTTTAAGCTGATTTTGACTTAAGGAGTAATAGAGCGAAATTTCACGCAACTTAACATAGGAACCATCTTCGATAAAATAAGAGTTTATGCCTGTTCCGTCGTAAAAATTATTGTAATAATTGATGGTCTTTTTTTCGGAATTGGGTTTACCGTACTGGTCGAAAACTTTGTCGCGTAAATCGCGAAAGGTATATTGACGGGTATAATTATAAATATCGCCACCGTTTTTCCAGGAGAAAAGGAAATAGAGGTCGAAGTTGTAAATTTTAAAGGAGTTTCCCCATGAAAGTGTAAAGTCGGGGTTGCCGTCGCCAATTTGAACTTTATCGCCCAGGCCGTCACCGTCTAAATCAACTTTTATGGCCAGTTCATCTACGGTACTTTGGCTTCCTTTAGGCACAACATAGCCATCTGAGTTCACTTCATAATCGTCGATGGTTTTTCCTTCGGGAAGCTGTTTAGCCATCTGATCCAGTGTTCGCACCCAGTCGTAACCATACATAATTCCAAAGGTTTCGCCGCTTTTAATGTAAAAGGCATTGCGCGGGCCGGTAGTATATTCGGGAATGTCGATGCTTATTACTTTTTGTCTGATGCGGTCGAAATTGATATTCATGTTCCAGCTAAAATTTTTGCCTGTCAAAAAGCGGCCGTTTAACGAAGCTTCCCAAACTTTGGCTCCCAGGGTGCCAACATTTTGCCACTGGTTTGGAAAGCCGAGGTGTGAAGGCAGCGGCGCCAAAGCAAAAGCTCCGTCGGTAACCGATTGCGAATAGGTTCCTTCAAAAGAAAAGATTTTCAAGAAATCTACATTTAAACCAATCTCCACTTCGGTTGTTTCGGATGGCCTTAAATCTTTATTACCTAAATTTCCGGGAATAACATTGCCATTGGTAACATTGTACGTTTCGTACTGATACGAAAAACCGGGACGTTGTCCCGAAGTTCCGATGGAAGCCCTGATTTTTAATTCGTCGATGCCTTTTATAGTAACATCCTGACTGATGCGGTATCCCAACGAAAAACGATAGTAGGGATTCCAACGCACATTAGGCCCGAAAAGCGATGAAGCATCGTAACGAAAAAGTGCCGACATTAAATATTTGTCTTTGTAATCGGCATCCAAAATACCAAAATAGTTGATGGCAACAATTTTTCCTTCGTAGGAGTCCATACTCGATTTAGTAGGGTCGGTATTACCCAGTTGCGGAACGCCGGTAACAAGAAAATCTTTTCCCAAAACCCAATAGTCGTTGTAAGCAGAACTTTCGTAAAGGTAGCTCAGTTTTAATTTGGTGGTAAATCCGCCAAACTGTTTATTCAGATTTGCCGTAAACTGAAAGTTATTGTTCATTTCGGCGTAATTGCTTTTATAAAGCGAACCGCCAATGGTTTGTCCGTTTCCGGCCAGATATCCTTTGGGGGTGTAGGTATTCCAGTACTTGCTGCGAAATTCGTAAGTATATTTGGCATTCATCGAAACCCAGTTAAAGGGGTTCCATGTTCCGATAACGTTGCCTATCAGGCTTGTTCGCTTTGCCAGTTTTTCGCGATAATACAACGGATAAAGCGGGTTTTCAGCTACGCTCCACGGATCGGGGAGTATTTTATAGGGTGTTCCGTCGTCGTTGGGAGCTTCCAGGTCGATATCGGGCGACACAAACAGCAGATCGTTAAACGATTTGTAAGAGCCCGGATTGTTGGAGTTGGCAAAAATCATCAGGTTGGAAGTGGAGAGTTTTAAGGTGGGTGTAAGATGATAATCGAGGTTTACCCTTAAGTTGTTTCGTGTATATCCGCCGGTTGAAAAAACAATGCCCTGCTGACGGTTTCGTTCGTAAGACACTAAAAAATTTAAACTTTTTAACCCTCCGGCAACCGAAAGATAGTTGTTGGTATAAGTGCCGTCGTGAAAAAACTTTTTTTGATGGTCGATAATTCTGGCGTAAGGCTGGTCGGCCCAGGCACTGTCGGTAACTTTTCGGCTTCCGATTAAAATATTCCCCAGCGAATCGTACAAAACGCCTCGGTATTTGGTAAAATCGCTATACTCTTCCCAGTCGTCGGCTAACTTATACGGGTGGTGTGTAGCCTGCTCGATGTAATGGGGAATTTGCTGAATACCATATTCGGTTTACCCCGTTTGGTGGTTATAACAATAACTCCGTTTCCGGCTCTTGAGCCGTAAAGAGCGGCGGCAGCAGCACCTTTAACAACTTCCAGCGATTCAATGTCGTTTACATTTATATCGGCAAGATTTGTATTGGTAATAATGCCGTCCAACACAACCATGGGAGCCTGGTTGCCCAACAGCGACGTTGAACCGCGTAGCCTGATGGCAGCACCCGAACCCGGAAGCCCGCCGGCCTGTACCACGGTAACGCCGGCAACTTTACCCTGTAACGCCTGTACAGTTGACGGAGCAGGGCCGCTGTTTAACTTGTCGTCGCCTACTTTTGTTACACTAATGGTAAGATTTTTTTTAGGCGTATTGGCAGCTACTCCGGCTACAATTACCTCATCCAACCCAAAGGCGTCTTCTTTCATGGAAACATTAATTTCCGATTTGTTTTCGATATTAATTTCCTGCGATCGCATACCCATATACGAAAACACCAAAGCTTTGGTATTACCGGTTACCGTTATTTGATAGTTACCGTCTAAATTGGTTACCGTGCCGTTGGTGGTTCCCTTTACCAAAACAGTTGCTCCCACGATGGGCGTGTTATCAGACTGAAAGGTAACCGTTCCTCTGATAACACGACCCTTTTGCTGTGTTTGCGTTGTTGTGTCGCCAACAGCAGGAGCCTCTTTTTTAATGGTTGAAGTGCTTATTACATAATAATCACTTCGCAGTTTACGGTATTTTAAACCGGTATTTTTAACCAACAAATCAAGTGCTTTTTCAATAGAGCGGCTGTTGATTATTTTTTCCGTCGATTTTATTTTGATATCTTCCGTAGCCTGAACGTCAACCGTAATGGAAACATTAAATTGATTTTCGAGCCTGCCGACAACCGATTCGAGTGTATTACTTTTTAAATCAGGCTGTTGTGCGGTTAATCCAAAACTGGTTTTAGGAAAAACGGCCAAAAATAAAGCTAAAAAAATGACAGTAAACGCAAGTAAGGTAACTTTTGTTTTCATATTGCTTTATGGGTAAGTGAATAAATTAATTTAATTCGATATTTGTCTGGAGAATTTGTGATAATGCCTTAATTATCAACTGTTCATCGTCTGCGGGAGCAGAGCCGTAAAGCCGTCGTTTAAGCTGACTTGTGTCGGTAATATTTACCGAAACGCCATAACTGTCGTCGAGCAGTTGTACCACCTCTTTTACCGTACAACGGTTAAAATGAATTTTATTGGCTTTCCACGATGCATACAAAGTTTGATTTATACGGTTATGGATAAGTTTGCCGTTGGGGTTAACAATAACCTGCTCGCCGGGTTTGGTAATTACAAATTTTGTTTTTGTTTTGTTCGATTCAACCCTAACTTTTCCTTCGGTAAGAAATACCTGCGTATGTTTATCCAGTTCGTTTACGGTAAATCTGGTTCCCAAAACGGTAACGGAAACGCTGTTTCCATAAACCCGAAACGGGTGTACGGCATCTTTTGTAACATGAAAGTATATTCTCCCGCTCATGTTAACACTGCGCTGAAAGTGTCCCCACCATGTTTTGGTATATTGTAATGTGGCATTTTTGTCTAAAGTGGCTTCGCTGCCATCGGGCAGAATTATGTTCATCAACTGAGCGGTGCTGTTTTGATATACAACGGGTTGCGACTGCCGGTAAAAATAAACAGCCGACCCAATAAGCAACAGCCCCGCAAATAGGGCGGCAACGCGCAGCCAATAATGAAGGGTAGCGGTTCCGGTACAATGTGTATCGCGATTTATTGTTTGCAGCATTTTTTGTTTGGCTGCCGCCACATCAAAAGTTTTATTTTCAAAAACCGATGCGTGAAAAGCTTTTTCCCAAAGTGCAAAATCTTCGGGATGTTGTTTGCGATAGCGAACAACTTTTTCTATTTCGTCGGCTGAAGCCTCGCCGGCAAAATAGTTTGCCAATATTTTATCAATGGATTTTTTCACGATACTAATTTTTAATTGCTTTTACAGTATAGGAATATTTACTACCGGTGATGGTTATAAAATAGAGTCCTTTTTTCCATTTAGAAGTATTTATTACCCTCTGCTTTTCCGGTGTAAACGATTTGTTTTCCAACTCTTTTCCGGTTAAATCAACAATGGTAATCTGTACCTCTTTCGGGTGATAAGAACCAAAATTAAGGGTCAGATACTCGTTAAAAGGATTTGGATAGCAAACAACTTTATCAAACGGGTTATCATCTACGCCAACATACTTTCGTTTCAGCGGAGTTTCGGTACTCCAGCTGTTTTGATACCACTTACCGTTGGTTTTAGCCCTGACTCTGAATTTATACTCTTTTTCGGGGTCAACCACCATGTGTACCGAAGTATCGGTTGAGGCATCAGAGATGGTAATCCAGCTGCCGCCGTCAATACTTTTCTGAACCTGAAATGCCTGTGCTTCGGCTTTTTCCGGATAGCTCCATTTTAAATCAAATTCAATGGAATCGGACCAAATTTCAGGGGTTTCAATCATAGGTTCGGGAATAATATTCATGGCTCCGCCCACAATAGATGTGTAGCTGCCTGCATCGAAACTGCCCCGTATTTTATACCATCCGTTTGAAGCTCCCCACCAGCCCATATTTAAGTGATAGTAACGGGTACCGTCTTCATCAATTTTTAATCCGTCGCACACCACCGAATGGCCTCCGCCCGAGTTGTTTTCAACCGCCAACACCACCGGTTTTTTATAAACCATGTTGCTGTCGAGCAACGACCAGAAAGAGGATGAACTTCGGGAGCGGTAAAGTGCCGTAAAACGAAAATGATGTGCCAGTGCCCCGGGAATTCTGTTAACATTTGAAGTGGAGCCGTTGCTTTCAAAATCCATGTGTAACGAAACAGCGCAATGGTAAGTTACTTCGCCGGCAGCTTCACGCTGTTCGGCGGTGGAATATTTGCTGCGGTATCTTTCAAGTGCCAGCGGCCAGGCGTATTCGGTATTGCCGTATTCAACACTATAGGTTCCGCGACTACTGCCCGAATTATCGGTATAAGTTTCGCTTCCGACCCCTTTGGGAGGCCACGTATAATGATGTAAAATAGTGGCTTGCGAAACAGCCACACAACCGGCTGCATAATGTCCGGGGGTAAATAAATTGGTAACATTTATTAAATGGCCGTCGGCATCGTGGCAATTAACCTGTCCCCACATGGTATGAACATAAGGGCCGTAAATGGTTGCGGTTTGTCCGGCGTTTCGGACACTGGTGCTGTTGTTAACAAAAACATCGTTATAGGCAATTTCTTTTAACAGCGACAGGCCGGTTTCCTTTTTAAATGAGTTGTTTAATGCAAAGTTGTTGTTAAACGACCAGGCCAAAACCGGATTTGACTTATCACCATCCGAAACAACCACAAAACCTACCGGATTGAGCGAAAAAAAGTAAATGGTTTCCGATGCTTCGGGAGGAGCCAAAAGTACCTTTTCATCAGCTATCGTAAAACCGCTTTTTTCCTGACCCGTTATAAATGTTTTAACAGTTTGTTTGGCCCGGTTAAGGTTTATATTTTGCCCTGCAAGTGTAATTTGAAATCCCGTCAGGACTAACAACAACAATATTTTTTTAATTTTTCTCATTTAAAAGGTTTGGATTTGAGGCTGTATCTGAAAAAGCAATATTAATTACTTTTTCAGATACCCTCTTTCAGATTATTATTTAAAAATAACTTTTCCGCTTAGGGGAGTGTTATTGATGGTTAAGGTGTAAAAATAAACACCTGTACTCATATTCAAATCGGTTTTATTAATTTGAATGGTATGATTACCTTCGGTTTGGTTGCCCAAATTCCGGCTGCTAATCAATTTTCCGGACAAATCGAACAGTTTAATATCAACGCCTGAATTTTTATCAAGTGTATAATTAATGTTGACAAAACCGGTTGCCGGATTAGGATAGACACGAATTGTATTCTCCGGTGTTGCATCGGTTTCGTTAATTCCGGTATTATTTTTAAACCATGTTAACACCTCATCAAAAATTGTTTCCATATTTTCTCTGGTGTCGATACGTGCCGTTTCAAAAGCCCAGGTCATAACATATCCTACCGAAGGTTTGTTTATTAGTCCACAGGCATCGCCGTAAAAGGGGTACCCGTTAGGGCCCATATTGTACATGGCGGTGGCGGTGGGCGAAATGTCAAAGGCGTCGGCATACCATAATCCATCGGCATAAACCCAGTGAACGGGTGTAAAAGTTACAATACCGTTGTCAGGAGCTGCATCTAACTGAAGCAGGTTAATGCCATCGTCATCTTTATGCGATTGTCCGATATAGGTTTTAATTCCCATGTAATCGTAAATAAACTGTCCGGCACTAAAATCTTTGGGGGCAGCTACAATATCGTACATAAAATCAAGCCCTTGCAACCACACATCGCCACCGTTATCAATATATTGAATAAGACTTTGATTAAACTTATAGTTATTGGTGTCGCTAACATCCCATAAGTTAAGGTTGGCACCGTCGTTACCGGTGTACCAAATTACCAGCTGATATTTACTCAATGTAATTAAATCGGGCGCTTTACCGGTTTCAACGGTGTTGTACACATCGTAAGTATATCCTAAATCCATCAGGGTTGTATCTACCACCAGATAGCGGTCAACACCGTTGCCATTGTCGTTAACCAATAAAATGTTGTAAAGTCCGGGAGTAGTACCCTGATTTGAAATGGTAATCTCCGTTGAATCGACAACACCGGAGCCGTCGGCAGCAGTGGCTTTAACCCATACGGTTCCGTTTCCTATGGATGAACCGGCAGCGCTGAGCACTCCTTCGCTGTTGATGGTGGCAAAAGCTGTTCCGGGTGTTACCGACCACAGTACGGCTTTATTTGAAGCATCTTCGGGAAGGACATCGGCCTCCATTTGAAGGGTTCCTTCGTTTTCGGTAATTGTATTCACGTCGTTTTGGCCGTGTACATTGATATCGGTAACATAAACAATAGTGCCCGATCCAAACTGATCGAAATAATCAAGGCCTTCTTTAAAAAATTCGGTAGTATTGGGTGTAGTGTCTATTCTGGCGGTTTCAAAGGTGCAGGTAAGTACTTTACCGTCCCCTTTTTCGTTATAAACTACAGAATAATAATCGTAAAAATCATATCCTTCGGGCCCCATGCGATAAACGGGAGTAGCATTATCAGTGGCAGTTAAGGCATCAACATACCACATATAGTCGTAAACAAATTTAACGGGGGTCATGGTAAAAATACCGTTACCGGGCATCACATCCAGCTGGGCAACGCCATCGGAATAAAGGCCGTCGTCGATATGCGACTGGGCATAATATTGTGCAACGCCAAAATAATCGTACATCATATCACCTGAAACAAAATCCTGAGGGGTTACTTTATACCTGTCGTATAAAAAGTCAAGCCCCTGCAACCAAAACATACCACCGCCGTCGATGTATTGTTTAATGGCCTCGTTGTCCGAATCGTCACCATTCCAGAGATGCAATCCGGCACCATCGTTTCCGGTGTACCAGATAACCAAATCAAACCCCTGCATCAGGGTTAACGACGGAGAGCCTCCTTCGGAAGCGGCATCGTAAAAAGTAAATTCATATCCGGCATCGGTAATTGCCTGTTTTACAACATCAACCCTGTCGGGTGCGTATCCATTGTCGTTAACCAATAAAATACTCAGGCTGTATGCCTGCATCGAAACAAGCATAAAAACAGCCAAAGCCAACATTGTGTAAATTTTTCTCATAATTTTTGTGTTTTAATTAAAATAATATATTCCTTAATTTTCCTTTTCTTATTTAATGACGCTAAAAGCTTGTATGAACCCTAACATCCGGCAAAATAAAAATTATCCCCGAAAAAAACCAAAGGTTACTTTTCGGGGACAATTAAATTTATTGTTTAATTATTTTTCCTGAAACAACACCTGTTTCGGTAGTAATTTTATACAAATACAATCCGCTTGTCAGGGAGGATGTGTTTATTTTAAAGCCATTGCCATTAAACAACACTTGTTGCTGCAACACTCTTAATCCCTGAAGGTTATAAAGTTCAAAACGGGCTTTTGAAACCATTTTGGTGTTGGGTTCAACAGTCAGGTAATCGGTTGCCGGATTGGGATAAACGGTAAAGTCGGCACCGGAAGTTGTGTGTTGATTAATACCGGTGGTGGTTCTGTAAAACTCAATTACTTCGCGGAACAGCTCTTCGGTATGTGGACGGGTATCGATGCGGGCGGTTTCAACGGTAAAGGTCATTACGCTTCCGGTGTTAACCCAGGTATCGATGCCGGTAAAATAATCGGAAAAAACATAATCGGACGGCCCCATGCTGTAAACGGTATGCACGCCGGGTGCAGGTTGAAGAGCATCGGCATACCACAGAGTAGCGTAAGTCCACTGAACAGGCGAAATGGTACAGATACCGTTGTTGGGAACGGCATCCATTTCGGGAAGTCCCAATCCACCGTCGTCGGCATACGATTGAGCATGATATTCCTGAATACCCATGTAATTGTAAATAAACTGACCGGGGGTGAAAGTATCGGGAGCACCTCCCACAATATCGTACAGAAAATCGAGACCCTGAACCCATACATGGCCTCCGTTGTTGATAAAGTTGATTAAAGGTGCGTTAAATTTAAAATCGGTGCTGTCACTTACATCCCACAGTTTGAGGTCAACGCCGTCGTTACCGGTGTACCAGATAACCATGTTGTAATTTTCGAGCAGGGCCGAATCGGGGTAGCTTCCTGTTTCTACCGTATTGTAAACATCGTAAGTATATGCCAGATTCATTAATACCGTATCAAGTTCCAGATATCGGTCGGCACCATAATCGTTGTCGTTTACCAACAGAATGGTAAAATCGGTACCGGCACCCTGATTTGAAATGGTTATCATCATAGAGTCGGCAACACCCGAGCCGTCGGCAGCAACAGCCTTTGCCCAAACAGTACCGTTACCCGAAGGAGTTCCGGTAGCCTGTAACAATCCGTCGCTGCTGATTGATGCCGTTGCCGTACCGTTAACCACACTCCAAACCACGTTGTTGTTGGGAGCATACATGGGAAACAGGTCGGATTCCATTTGAAGCGTTCCACCGTCTTCGGTAATGGCAGAGTCACCATTTTGGCTGTAAACATTAATGCTGTCGGCATAGATATCATTGTTTAAATAATACTCAAAATAAGATAGCCCCTGATTTATTAACGAATCGGTATTGTCCTGTGTATCAATACGAGCGGTTTCAACGGCAAAGTTCATTACGATACCTTTTTTAGTTGCGGTTCCGTCGTATTTATAAAGTCCGCAATAGTAATTGCTAAACATATACGAATCGGGGCCCATCCAATAGCTTCCTCTCGCTTCGGAGGTTTTTACCAGTGCATCGACATACCACATTTCGGAATAGGTCCACAATACCGGACTCAGACTGAAAATGCCGTTGTTAACCACCGTATCCATCTCCGGTAATCCGTTGCCACCGTCATCCACATGCGACTGGGCATGATATTCGGCAATACCCATGTAGTCGTAAATAAACTGTCCCGGCTGAAAAGTTGCCGGCGTGGCGGCTATATCGTACAAATAATCCAATCCCTGAACCCAGACAATACCACCATTATCGATGTACTGTTTCAAAGGAGTATTAAAGGTGAAGTTTGCAGAATCGGAGGTATCCCACAAATAGAGATTTGCCCCATCATTACCGGTGTACCAAATTACAGCTGACGCACGGGCTAAAGTAGCCGAATCGGGATAGGTGCCTGTATTTACCGTATTGAAAACGGTATAACTGTATCCAAGATTTATGAGTGAGGTTTCAATTTTTTGATAGCGTGTGGAATCGTAATTATTATCGTTTACCAGCAACACTTCAAATTGGTTTCCGCCACCCTGATTGGTAATGACTATCATCATTGAATCGGCAACACCTGAGCCGTCAACAGCCGTAGCTTTTGCCCAAACAGTACCGTTGCCGGCAGCCGTTCCGGTTGCCTGCAGCAATCCGCTGCTGCTGATGGTGGCCGTTGCAGTACCGTCCACAACGCTCCAGTCAACATCGTTGTCGGGAGCAAACAATGGAAATACATCTGCATTCATCTGAAGTGTTCCTCCGTTAACATTGATAACATTGCTTCCGTTTTCGCTGTAAACGTTAATGCTGTCAACATAAATATCGTTGTTTAAATAATATTGAAAATAGGCAAGTCCCTGATTTATCAGGGTATCGGTATTGTCCTGCGTGTCGAGGCGGGCGGTTTCAACGGAAAAATTCATAACAATACCCTGTTTTGGTGCCGGGCCGGCATAATTATACAACCCGCAATAATAATCGCTAAAGACATAACTGTCAGGGCCCATTTTATAGCTTCCTCTGGCGTTATCGGTTTTTGCCAAAGCATCGGCATACCATAATTCCGAATAGGACCACAAAACCGGACTCAACCCAAAAATACCGTTGTTAACAACCGTATCCATTTCAGGCAGTCCGGCTCCACCGTCGTCGGCATGCGACTGGGCATGATATTCGGCAATACCCATATAGTCGTGAATAAACTGGCCAAATGTAAACGACTGTGGAGCCAGTCCGCATACATCATACAGGTAATCAAGCCCCTGCAACCAAACAATCCCCCCGTCATCAATGTATTGTTTTAGCGGAGCATTAAAACTGAAATTGGTGGAATCGGAGGTGTCCCACAGGTACAAATTCATCCCGTCGTTACCGGTGTACCAAATTACCGCCGAGTAGTTTGACAGGGTAGATGAATCGGGATAATTTCCGGTGTTTATGGTATTGTAAACATCGTAATTGTAACCCAGATTAATCAAAGAGGTTTCAATTTTTTGATAGCGCGTTGTTCCGTAGTCGTTGTCGTTCACCAGTAAAACATGAAAATTAGCAGAGCTTCCCTGGTTTGAAATGGTAATCATCATGGAATCGGCAACGCCGGAGCCGTCATCAGCGGTGGCTTTAGCCCAAACAGTACCGTTTCCGGCAGGTGTTCCGGTAGCCTGCAGTAATCCGTCAGCCGTAATGGCAGCGGTAGCCGTACCGTCAACTACGCTCCAGGTTACATCGGTATTGGGAGCATAAAGCGGAAAAACATCGGCCTCCATTTGCAGGGTACCTCCGTCGGTTGAAATGGTGGTGGCATTGTTTTCGGAAGAGACAACAATTTGGTTTACCTGAACATTGTTGTTTACATAATATTCAAAGTAAGTAAGCCCCTGATTGATAAGTGTATCGGTATTATCCTGCGTGTCAAGGCGTGCTGTTTCAACAGCAAAACTCATAATAATACCTTGTTTGGCGGCTGTACCGGCATATTGGTATAGCCCGCAGTAATAATTACTGAAAACGTAAGAGGAAGGCCCCATGTGATAAACATATCTTGACTGATCGGTTCCCGCCAGTGCATCGGCATACCAAAGGTTGGAATATGTCCACAATACCGGACTTAATCCGAATATGCCGTTGTCGGCAACCGTATCCATTTCCGAAAGGCCTGTGCCACTGTCGTCGGCGTGCGACTGGGCATGATATTCGGCAATGCCCATATAGTCGTAAATAAATTGTCCCGCCGTCATGGTATCGGGTGCCGACCCGTAAATATCATACAAGAAATCAAGTCCCTGAAGCCAGACAATGCCTCCGTTGTCAACATATTGTTTTAAGGGGGCATTAAATTTAAAGTCGGAAGAATCGGAAGTGTCCCATAACCTGAGGTTTGTGCCGTCGTTGCCCGTGTACCATATTACCGCTTGATAATTTGATAAAAAGGCCGAGTCGGGAAAAGTATCGGCAGATATTGTGTTGTATAAATCGTAAGTGTAACCTAAATTTTCCAGTGAAGTTTCAATTTTCTGATACCGGGTTGCGTCGTTGTTGTTGTCGTTTACCAGCAACACATAAAAATTAGAGGTAGTACCCTGATTGGATATGGTAATTTGTGTTGAATCGACTACACCCGAGCCGTCAACAGCCTGTGCTTTAACCCATACGGTACCATTTCCGGCCGGTGTGCCGGTGGCATATAACATGCCTGTGTTGCTGATGGCAGCCGTGGCTGTTCCATTTACAACACTCCAGGTAACATTTTGATTGGTAGCATTTACAGGCAAAATATCGGTATGCATTTGAAGCGAATCACCGTCAACATCAATGGTAGTGGCATTGCCATCGCCGTAAACCGAAATAGAAGTTACCAAAATAACAGGATTGACAAATTGCTCAAAATAGGTTAACCCTTCGCCAAAGTAGGTGTCGGTATTGGCCTGGGTATCAATTTTCGCCGTTTCGGTAGCAATGGATAATACTTTACCGCTGCCTTTTTCAAGATAGATGCTGTTGTAATAACTGTCGAAAACATATCCGGCAGGCCCCATGCGATAAATAGAATCGGCTCCGGGAGCAGGCACCAGCGCATCGGCATACCACATGGTTGACCAAACCCACTCCATGGGGGTAAAGGTAAAAATCGGGTTGCCCGGAACCACATCCAGTTGTTCCACCCCCGTTGCTCCGTCATCGCCATGCGACTGTGCATGATACTCCTGAATGCCGAGATAATCGTAAACAAAATCGCCGGCAGCAAAAGTATCAGGTGCCTGGCCGTAGCGGTCGTATAAAAAGTCGAGGCCCTGTAACCAAAACATGCCTCCGTTGTCAATATAATCTTTAATATCCTGATTATCACTATCGGTACCGTCCCAAAAATAGAGGCCAACCCCATCGTTTCCGGTGTACCAGATTACCAAATCAAAATTGCTCATGTACGAATAGCTCGGACTACCGCCCTGTGATGAGGGGTCGTAATCGGTATAATTATACCCGTTGTCGGTTAGAGCGGTTTGGATAACCGAAATCCTGGTAGGGGAATAATTGTTATCGTTAACCAGTAAAATGGACATTTGGCCGTAACCAACGCCTGCCCCAAAGCATAAAAACATTAGCACTAACGCTAAAAACCGTAGATGTTTTTTCATAATTATTGATTTTATTTTTAACTGCGAAAAAAAAAATTTTTTACCCTATTTATTATTAAAGACGCATCTAAACGACATTACCCCCTTAATTAACCGGGTTAATAAATTTTTGAGGTCTTTTTATGCGTTGGGTTTATATAAACAGCTGAACCCGCTCCGAAAAGTCATCCGATGAATATGTTTGCA
>CAYVWX010000035.1:0-17552 GCA_964455635.1 uncultured Lentimicrobiaceae bacterium
ATAATTTGGATTAGGTTAAAATAGGTGCCATAGATGCCATGCAACAATAAAAAAATATTACTTTTGCTTTTTTATGCTCTGTTTCATTCAGGGCTTTTTTTGTCTGACATGAAAAGATGCTTAACAAACCTAAATATTTATCAATGCATAGAGTTTTATTAATTTGGTCTTTATTGCTCATCACTTTTTCGGTTACCGCCCAAACGGAACCCGATACCACAAGTAATGACAATACAGACCTTTTGCCGGCTTATACACTGGATGTGATTGAGTCGGAATCAGATGAGATGTCGCAGGATGTTTCGGGGCTCTTACAATCGTCGCGAGACATTTTTGTCTCTACGGCCGGTTATACTTTTGGAGCTGCCCGGTATCGCATCCGAGGATACGACAACAACAATCTTAATGTCTTTATTAACGGAGTTAAGATGAACGACATGGAGAGCGGACGCCCTTACTGGTCGAGCTGGGGAGGATTAAACGATGCTACCTGGAACAAAGATATCCGTACCGGTATTGTTTCGTCGGAGCTTGCTTTTGGAGGTGTTGCGGGGGTTACTCAAATAAACACCCGGCCTTCGCTGTTTCGTAAACAATTCAGGGTTTCCTATTCCAGTGCCAACCGCAGCTATCGCAACCGTATAATGGCTTCCTACTCAACAGGAGAAATGGCCAACGGATGGTCGTTTGTGGTTTCCGGCTCACGCCGATGGGCTCAGGAAGGTTATGTGGAAGGTTCTTTTTACGATGCATGGGCCTATTTTCTTGGCGTGGAGAAAAAAATTAACGACAAACACAGCTTGTCGCTTATTGTGTTTGGTTCGCCCAACCGAAGAGGTAAAACAGGTGTTTCCGTTCAGGAAGCTTACGACCTTTCGGGAAACAACTTTTACAATCCTTACTGGGGTTACCAAAACGGACAAAAACGCAATGCCCGTGTGAGTAACTATCATCAGCCCATGACCATGCTTACCCATTACTGGAAAATTTCGGAAAACACCAAATCGCAGGCCACTCTGTCGTATTGGTTTGGCCGCGGTGGCTCAACAGCTCTTAACTGGACGGAAACCGATGACCCGCGCCCCGATTATTACCGCTATTTGCCCAGCTACTGGAATTTGATTGATAAACCTGCCATTGCCGATGAGTTGACAAAAAGATGGCAGACCGACGAAAAATTCCGTCAACTTGATTTCGATTACATGTACTTTGCCAACAGTAAATTTCTGTTTACCGTGAACGATGCAAACGGAATTCAGGGAAACGATATTACGGGGTTAAGGTCTAAAATTATTTTGGAAGACCGCCGTAACGATAAAAGTGAAGGACAATTCGACTGGCGGATATTTTCAACGTTAAACGATCACGTAACCTTTTCAGGCGGACTGAACCTTACCTTATATAAAGGCCATCGGTTTAAAACCATCGACGATTTATTGGGTGGTGAATACTGGCTTGATATTGACCGATATGCCGATCAGGATCCTTTTGTAATTACCGATGCTTCGCAAAACGACCTCAATCATCCCAATCGTTTGGTAAAAGAGGGTGATATTTTCGGTTACGATTACATTGCCAACATAAATACTCAAAGTGGTTTTGGTGAAGTTGATTTTCAGTATGCAAAAGTTGATTTTTATGTGGGCTTATCGCTGAGCAATACATCATTTTGGAGAACCGGTAACATGAAAAACGGCCGTTTCCCCGATAACTCGTTTGGCGACAGTAAAAAGAACAACTTTTTTAATTATGGTGTTAAAGGAGGTGTTACCTATAAAATTAACGGTAAACATTATTTAACTGCCAACGTTATGTATAAAACCAGAGCTCCTCTGTTTTGGAACTCTTATGTGTCGGCACGTACCCGCGATTTTACCGTTCCGAACTTAAAAAGCGAAACCATCTATTCGGGCGATTTGAATTATATTATCAGAACGTCGATTGTTAAGTTTCGTGCTACGGCATACTATACGCAGTTTAAAGATCAAACCTGGACACGCAGCTTCTATCACGATGCCCTTCATACCTTTGTAAACTACAGTTTAACAGGTCTCGATGAGCTTCATACCGGCGTTGAACTGGGTCTTGAGGTTAAAGCCTCACCCACCTGGACCATAGCTGCTGTGGCTGCAAAAGGACAAAATATATTTACTTCGCGCCCTACGGCTACCATTACCCGCGACAACGATGCCATTGATTTGGTGGCAGGACGTACCGTTTATCTGAAAAACTATTTTATTGGCGGCTCGCCTCAAACCGTGGCTTCCATAGGTTTGCAATACAGATCTCCAAAATATTGGTTTGCACAAATAAAGGCTAATTATTTTGGCGATACTTACCTTTCGATTAATCCCGACAGGAGAACAACCGAAGCCCTTGATGGCCTATATAGTGACGATTACAGGGTGACAGGGATTCTTAATCAGGAAAAACTCCCCGACGGATATACCGTTGACCTGTACGGTGGTAAGTCGTGGAAAATCAACCATGATTATACAGTCGGATTTTCGCTCAGCATTAACAACGTACTTGGAACTACCAACTACCGTATGTCGGGTTTTGAGCAACTTCGGTACGACAATGCCAACATCAATAAATTTGCGCCTAAATATTATTATATGTACGGGCGCACCTATTTTCTCAACATGTATTTCAGAATGTAATTTAATTTGACAACAATAATTTTAATAAAGATGATAAAGAGTAACAAACTAACAACAATTTTATTCTTGTTTACACTCACCCTTTTCTTTTCGGGATGTGTAAAAAAAGAATTTGACAAACCGCCTGTAGGAACACTTCCTGTCGGCCAGGTTTATACCATTTCGCAACTGCGTCAGATGTATGCCGATTCAGGTGCTTCTATGATTAATTACGATGCCTCGGTATATGGTGTGGTAACCATGGACGAAAGCTCCGGAAACATTTACAAAAGTGCTTATATTCAGGATGGCAACGATGCCGTAAACCTTCATAAAACCGCAGCCGGTGGCTTGCGCGTTGGCGATTCGATAAGGGTTTACCTTAAACATGTTGTTTTGTCGGAATATGCAGGTATGTTTCAGTTGGATAACGTTAATCCCGATTCCAACATTGTTATCATAGCTACACAGAAATATATTGAACCACAGCTGGTTACCATTCCTGATTTGCTTACCGGAAACTATCAGGGTAAGTTAATTAAGTTGGCTTCGGTTCAGTTTGCTTCTACCGATCTGGGAAAAAATTATGCCGATGCCAATGCATCTGCCAATAGAAATCTTGAAGATTGTGACGTAAACAGTCTTATTGTTCGTACCAGCAATTACGCCTCTTTTGCCGAAGAAAAAATAGCCGAAGGAAATGGCGATTTTACAGCCATTGCCGGCGAATTTAACGGTACCATTCAGCTTTATATACGCTCCTTGTCGGAAGTGTTGCTTACAGGTCAGCGCTGCGATGAAGGTGGCGGTGGCGGTGGTGGCAGCACCATCACTCCGGTTGAAAGTGTAAACGAAACGTTTGACGGGTATGCCAACTATGATGAGATTAACCAAAACGGATGGTCTGATATTATGGTTGCCGGCGACCGTGCCTGGACAGGTAAGGTTTACAATTCAGACACCTATGCACAGGCTACCGGCTATAATTCGGGTTTGGCAGATATGGAAACATGGATGATTACACCTCCTGTTATTAATACCGCCGGCGATAAAATTCTTTCGTTTAAAAGTGCCATGGCCTATTGGACACATACCGGAAACGATATGCCTATGACCATTTTGGCATCAACCGATTTTGATGGTTCTAATTTTGAAACCGCCAACTGGACAGATATAACCTCCATGGCTATTTTACCAAATTCCGGAAGCTCAAATTATAACTGGGTTCAGTCGGGAGATATTTCATTGGCTGATTTTACCGGAAATGTTTCCATCGCTTTTAAATACAAAGGCAGTGATACCGAGTCAACTTCATTTCAGGTTGACGACGTTAAAATCGACACCGACGGTGGTGGCGGTGGCGGCGGCGGTGGTGGCGGCGGTGGCGGCCAGATTACCCCCGTTAACGAAGTTACGGAAACCTTTGACGAATACGTTAACTACGATTCTATAAACAAAAACGGATGGAGAGATTATCTGGTGGCCGGCGACCGTGCCTGGACAGGTAAAGTTTACAATTCAAACACCTATGCACAGGCAACCGGATACAATTCGGGATTGCCGGATATGGAAACATGGATGGTTACACCCCCTGTTATTAATACTTCGGGCGACATGAAACTTTCATTTAAAAGTGCCATGGCTTATTGGTCTCATCAGGCCGGAAACAATCCTCTTACCGTGTTGGCATCAACCGATTATGATGGTGCCAATTTTGCAACGGCTACCTGGATTGACATTACCGATATGGTAACCATTCCTGATGCTTCCAGTGGCGACAATAACTGGGTAGAAACCACAGCGGTTTCGCTGGCAGATTACACCGGAAATGTGTCTATTGCTTTTAAATACAAAGGCAGCGACAGTGAATCAACCTCTATCCGTATTGATGATGTTACCATCTCAGCCGGCGGCGGCGGTGGTGGTGGCGGCGGTGGCAATGTGCTGCCAAGTCTGAATGAAACCTTCGACGGGTATGCCGCTTACGACACCATTAATAAAAACGGATGGGCAGATATTGTGGTTGCCGGCGAAAGAGCCTGGATAGGAAAAATATACAGTGACAACACTTATGCTCAGGCTACCGGATATAACTCGGGATTAGATGATATGGAAACCTGGATGATTACTCCGTTGGTGGACAATAGTGCCGGCGATAAAACTTTGTCGTTTAAAACCGCCATGGCTTACTGGGCACACACCTCCAACGACCCGTTGGAAGTTTATGTTTCAACCGATTATGACGGCACCAATTTTGAAACGGCTACCTGGAACCAACTGTCGCCTACCCTGCCTACTTCCTCCGGCACAAACTACGAGTGGGTAGAGTCGGGCAGCGTTGACCTGTCGGCTTACGTTGGAAATGTTGCCGTAGCTTTTAAATACAAAGGCAGTAATACCGAATCAACCAGCATACAAATTGATGATGTGGTGATTGAATAAATCATTCTTAATAAGTTTTTTAAAAGCCCTCTCCGACGAAACGACAGGAGAGGGCTTTTTTTATATTTATTCTTCCTGTTTTAAAGGCTTCTTTGTTTTAATAATTGTTACTTTTGCCGATTGTGAAACAAAAGCGAAGATTTTTTGACACCCTGCTGATTCTCAGCCGGAAAATGGCTCCTAACCAATTGATGATTCTGCTAAGCATTATCATTGGTTTTTTGGGTGGCATGGTGGCTGTAATTATGAAAAACATTGTTTACTATCTGCGCCAGTTTTTAACAGGAGGCTTCTCCATCGACTATTCCAACATTCAATATGCCATTTACCCTGCCGTGGGTATTTTGTTAACCATTATTTTTGTTAAATATATTTTACGCCACGAGGTGCGCGATGGTATCCCAAACGTATTGTACGCCATTTCAAAACAGCGGGGTTTTATCAAAAAACACAACATGTTTTCCTCCATTATTTCCAGTGCTCTTACGGTAAGTTTTGGAGGGTCGGTAGGGTTGGAGGGGCCTACGGTAGTTACCGGAGCCGCTTACGGTTCAAATTTGGCAAAGGTACTGGGACTTAATTACAAACAGGTAGTATCGGTACTTGGCTTTGCTTCGGCAGCAGCTATGTCGGCCATTTTTAAAGCTCCCATTGCAGCCATTGTGTTTGCCCTGGAGGTTATTTTATTTGATATGACCATGACCGCCCTTGTTCCGCTGTTGCTTGCTTCTATTGTGGCAGCCTTAACCTCATACTTCTTCCTGGGGCAGGATGTGCTTTATCCCTTTGAGGTAAAGTATCATTTTGATATGAACGAAACCATCTATTATGTGGGACTTGGAATATTTACCGCTTTGGTGTCGGTTTATTTTATAAAAACATATGTTTTTACCGGCAGGCTTTTTGATAAGCTGAAAGGCTGGGGATGGAAGTTTTTGGTTGGAGGTATTGCTTTGGGACTGCTGATATTTTTGCTGCCCTCGTTGTACGGTGAAGGATATGAAGATATTAACGAAGCATTACGCGGAAATATGTCATTTGTTTTTCACGAAAGTATGTTTTACGGTTTTCGTGATAATTTGGCCATCGGGTTGATATTGCTTTTTGGTATTCTGGTGCTGAAGGTAGTTGCCACTTCCATCACTTTCAGAGCCGGAGGTGTAGGGGGTATTTTTGCTCCCACATTGTTTATTGGTGCCATGGCGGGGCTCTTTTTTGCCCAGGTATTAAACCATTTGGGAATCACCAACATACCGGTAAGCAATTATGCGTTGGTGGGCATGGCCGGCTTGCTGGCCGGAGTGGTGCATGCCCCTTTAACGGCTATATTTCTTATTGCCGAAATAACGGGTGGTTACGAACTCTTTTTACCTATTATGCTGGTGGCTACCATATCGTACGGTATTACCCATTTGTTGTCGCCAAAATCTATTTATACCATTCAGCTGGCCAACAGAGGCGAGCATATTACACATAATAAGGATCAGGCCGTGTTAACCATGATGGATGTGAGTGGCTTGGTCGAACACAATTTTTCCATCGTTCCCCCTGATGCTACCCTGGGCGATTTGGTTAAAATTATTGCCAAATCAACACGAAATCTTTTTCCTGTGGTTGATGATGAACAAAATTTTTACGGAATCATTTTTTTAGATCAAATACGGCATATTATGTTTAAGCCCGAGATGTACAATACCAGCGTCAGGGACTTGCTGTTTATGCCCTCTAACGTTGTTGACTGGAACGACGATATGGAAACGGTGGCTTCAAAATTTCAAAAATCGGGCAAGTATAACCTGGTTGTGCTAAAAGATGGTAAATACGAAGGCTTTGTGTCGCGTGCCAATGTTTTTTCAAAATACAGACAGCTGCTTAAAGATTTTTCGGAGGAGTAACCACCATGAGTCGCACACGAAAATTTATTGGAATAGTTCATCGCTTTGCAGGAAACAACCTTCGGCAACTGGTACTTATTTTAAGCCTGATTATTGGTTTGCTGAGTGGTTTGGCAGCTGTTTTGCTTAAAAATATTGTTCATTATACCCACTCGTTGGTAACCAACGGGTTTGATTTTGGTGAGGGACGTTATGTTTATCTTTTTTTCCCTGTTATTGGTATTACCCTGACGGTAATTTTTGCAAAATATATTATTAAATCCGATATTGGTCATGGTGTAAGCAACATTTTGCATTCCATTTCAAAAAAGAACGGAATGATTGAAAAGCATAACATCTATTCTTCTATGGTGGCCAGTACCTTTACCATTGCTTTTGGTGGCTCTGTGGGGTTAGAGGCACCTATCGTGCTTACGGGAAGTTCCATAGGCTCCTATTTTGGAAAGCTGTTCAGGCTAAACCAAAAAACAGTTATTATTTTAATTGGTGCCGGTGCATCGGGGGCCATTGCCGGTATTTTTAAAGCTCCTATTGCTGCAGTGGTGTTTTCGTTGGAAGTACTTATGCTGGATTTAACCATGGCAAGCCTTATACCGTTGCTTATATCAGCAGCAGCAGCAGCTTCGGTGGCCTATTTTTTAATGGGTTCCGGCGTGCTGTTCTCTTTTCATTTTACCGATGACTTTCAAATTGTCAACCTTCCCTGGTATATTTTGCTGGGGTTGCTTACCGGCTTTGTGTCGCTCTATTTTACCAAAACAACGCTCTACATCGAAAAGCAAATTAAATCGGTAAATAAAATATGGCAGCGTGTGTTGTTGGGCGGTTTTTTAGTGGGGGTACTAATTTTTATCTTTCCATCGCTTTACGGTGAGGGTTATGAGTTCTTGCGGGAGCTTATTAATGGTAAAACACAAATGGTTATAAACGAAACACTGTTTGGAGCACCTCATACGGCAAGTGTTATTTTAATGTTGCTAACCGCCATTGTTTTTATTAAAGTTGTTGCCATGGCCTTAACATCGGGTTCGGGTGGCGTGGGAGGTATTTTTGCCCCCTCTTTGTTTGTGGGCGGAATTTTCGGAGGTGTTTTCGGCGAGCTGATAAATTTGCTCCCTTTTGTCCACATGCCCGTTAATGCAACCGCTTTGGTGGGCATGTCGGGCGTCATGGCCGGCGTTATGCATGCGCCCCTTACCGGAATATTCCTGATAGCAGAATTTACCGGAGGGTATAGCCTTTTTACACCGTTAATTATCACGGCAACAGTATCGTACCTTACCATTATGTATTTTGAGCCTCACTCTATTTATACCAAACGACTGGCGGAGCGCGGCGAGTTGCTTACCCATCATAAAGACAAAGCGGTGCTAATGATGATGAATGTGAAATCGCTTATCGAAACCAATTTTAAAACCATCCATAAAGATGCCACCCTTGGCGATTTGGTAAAAGTAATCTCACAGTCGGAACGAAATATTATTCCTGTTGTTGACGAGGATAATACCTTTTACGGATTGGTGTTTGTAAACGACATTAGAAACATTATTTTTAAACCCGAACTTTATGATAAGGTGTTTGTTGAAGAGGTGATGTTTATGCCCGACCCCATTGTGTCACCCGATGAAAACATGGAGTCTGTTGCTCAAAAATTTCAAAATTCACGAAATTATAATCTGCCCGTGGTGGAAAACGGAAAGTATATAGGTTTTGTGTCGCGCGCCCGTGTTTTTTCAACCTACCGAAAACTGCTGGAAGAGATTTCCGACGAATAGACTACATCCTGAATTTACAGGAAATATGCCGTAATTGAACCGTGAAAACTTCAAATTAAGCAGAAATATGCTTATCTTTGAAGTTGAAACCGGGTTCGGCCATGCTAAAAAAAACTTCATTAATATTATTATTTCTCTTTTCAATATCGCTGCTGCATGCCGACAGCTATTTGCGTTTAATGCATATTACTTCAGGTAACGGACTGAGCCAGAATACCGTAAATGCTATTTTTAAAGACAGCAGGGGATTTGTCTGGTTTGGAACCAACGACGGGTTAAATCGCTACGATGGTAAAACTTTTAAAATATTCCGACAAAGTCATAACGGCTCAAACAGCATTGGCGCCAATGGTATTACTGCAATAACAGAAGACTCTGAAAGCCATCTTTGGATAGGAACCAAACAAAACGGCATCAGTATCTATTTTCCCGAAACCGACAGTTTTGCCATTCTTAACCATCGTGTAAGCGACCCCGAATCTGTTGCAGCCAACTATGTTACGGAAATCAGCTTTATTAAACCCAATTTAATATTTGTGGGGTTTAACAACGGAA
The DNA here is from genome assembly GCA_964455635.1 of uncultured Lentimicrobiaceae bacterium. Classification (GTDB taxonomy): domain Bacteria; phylum Bacteroidota; class Bacteroidia; order Bacteroidales; family F082; genus B16-G9. The sequence continues at coordinate 9,310 of CAYVWX010000035.1, forward strand.
AATTCGACATTGTTAATATTGAAACCTTTGAAATTAAACACGGAAGCCTGCCTGAAAAAAGATATAGAAGTGGTAGTGTTGGTGAAATGAGTTTTGTAAAAGACAGCCTCGGTAATATTTGGATTGGTTCAGCCAAAAGCGGATTATATTTGTACGATCCGGTAACCGGCTCGGTAAAAGAGGTGCCTCTGTATGCCATTCATAATAAGCTGAACGGTACAAAAAAAGAACCGGTTAGAATAACCGACATTAAAGTGTTTGACAAAAGCCGGTTGCTTATGGCAACAAGCCGTACGGGGATGATTATGTTTAATATATTAAACCATAGCTATAAACAATATTATCTAAGTGAAGATGTTGGATTTAACAGCGGAAACTACAACATTTTAAATTCTTTTGAAATATTAAACGACAGCATATTATGGATTACAACCATGGATGCAGGGCTGATAGAATACAACATTCGTACAAAAAAAAGTACCTATTACAATAGCCACTATTCTAATAATAATTTTGATTACGACGGCCTTAAAAAGATTTATAAAGATGACCAGGGAATTGTTTGGATAGGAAGTAATGGAATGGGGTTGTACTATTATAACCCGCAGGCCTCGCTGTTTATTACCGTTAGTATGAAAAGCACTGACGAACCGAACCTGACTTTTAACAGTGTGAGAACCCTGTATAAAACCGGCCATAAATTATATGTGGGCGGGTATGTTGGTTTTAATGTCATCGACCTGGATAATAAAAGCTGTACAAAAATACTTAACAACAATGTTCCATATTACATTACCGAATTACCGGGAGACCCGGGATTTATTTGGGTAGCCATGGAGGGTGGAACCGATAATTTGATACGATTAAATAAAACAACCCATGCCATTGAACATATTTATCCTTTTAGCAGATTAACGCCTGACGACTGGATGCCCTGTTTTAAAGTATTGCCTTACGGCGATTCATTAATGTGGATTGGCAGTGTAAACGGAAACCTGTTGCTTTACAATTATAAAAGTAAAAAAAAGGTAAAATTATTTTCACACAAAACAAATCCGGATTTTATCAACGGAAATATTTTAGCACTTTACCTTCGGAAAAAGAACCGGTTATGGGTGGGTTCGGCAACCGATGGTATTGTTGTGATGAATCCCGAAACCGGAAAGATAATTCATCGATTTACAAACAAAACTTCAGGAACCTCTCGCTATTTTGTAAATACGGTTAAAACCATTGTTGAAGACCATAATGGTAATTTATGGGTTGGAACAGGCAATGGTTTGTACAGGTATGTCGATAGTATAACATCGTTTAAAGGATATTACACTACAGATGGTTTGCCTAACAATACTGTTTACGGAATTTTGGAAGATAAAAAAGGAAATCTGTGGCTTAGTACCAATAAAGGACTGTCGGTTTTTAATCCCGAAACAGAACTGTTTGTAAATTTCGATAGTAAATACGGATTGCAGGAAGATGAATTTAATACCAACGCTTATTTTAAAGACAGCACCGGATTTTTTTGCTTTGGAGGAATTAAAGGCCTCACCTATTTTTATCCTGATAAATTTAATTTGGATACCATAAATACCAAAGTACAAATTACCGGAGTGGCCGTTAACAATGTACCTGTTAAAATTTCGTTGTTAAATACCGCTTCACCTCTTGAAATTTCTGCTAAAGCCCATAGTATTAGCATCGATTTTGCCGGCCTGGATTACATTAATCCGTTTAATATTCGCTACCGGTATAAAATTAATGGTGGAGCGTGGATACCAATAGGAAACAACAATAATATCACCTTAATGTTTTCCGGATATGGTATTAATACGTTGATTATTAATGCTTCCAACACCTCCGGGCACTGGAGTAAGTATAAAACCAAATTGTTGTTTAATGTAAAAAGTCCCTTTTATTTACGGTGGTGGTTTATTGTGATTGTTATTGTGATTGTTGTTTTTTTGGGGACATCCTTTTTTTATTATCGCACTTTTCTTTTGCGCAGAAGACAACGGCTTTTGGAAGATGAAATAAGCATGGCCACCAATCATTTAAAAAAAACACAACTTCGCCTTGAAAAGGAAATTGCACACAAAGAGGTGGTTGAAAAAGAGCTGCGTGAAAGCAATGCCACAAAAAATAAAATATTTTCAATCATTGGCCACGACCTGCTAAACCCGTTTAATGCCTTGCTGGGTTTTAGCGAACTGTTAAAAGAAAACATTGATGTGGCTTCAAAAGACGACTTAAAGTCATATGCAAATGTAATGTATCATTCGAGCCACTCTTTGTTTAATATGGTGCAAAATATTTTAACCTGGTCGCGGGCACAGCAAAAAAAGATAGTTCCTTTTCCCGAAGACCTTAAAGTTTTTGAAGTAGTTCAACTGGTGTATAATGCTCAGAGCCAGCACGCCTCATCAAAAGGCATCAGGCTTTTAAATAGCGTACCGGAGCATATTATGGTTGTTTTCGATAGAAATATGCTGGAAATAATCATTCGGAATTTAGTTTCCAACGCCATTAAGTTTTCAAACAAAGGTACAACGGTTGAAATTAGCGCCAGATGCTACCATGGTAAAGTTACGCTTGAAATTAAAGATCAGGGTATTGGTATGGGAAAAACCAAATTGGATAACTTGTTTAATTCCGGAAAAAATATAAAAACCAAAGGCACCAACGACGAAAAGGGAACAGGGTTGGGGCTTCTTTTGGTAAAAGAATTTCTGAAACAAAACGGTGCCTCTATTCATGTTGAAAGTGAAGAGGGAAAGGGCACTAAATTTATTTTGGTGCTAAAAGCAGGAAAATGTTAAAGTCATACTATCATGAAAGCAGGTTGGCCTAAAAAAAGCCGCTTTCCTTTCGGAAGCGGCTTTTTGCATAAGCTGTTTTTCGGTTGGCTTTATACCAGTCCCTGTGCAAGCATTGAATCGGCAACTTTAACAAAGCCACCAATGTTAGCACCTTTGAAATAGTCGATATAATCACCATCCTTACCCCATTTAACACAGGTTGTATGGATGTCTTTCATAATTTGATGCAGTTTGGCATCAACTTCTTCGCTTGTCCAGTTGTAACGCATTGAGTTTTGACTCATTTCCAAACCCGAAACGGCAACACCACCTGCATTGGCAGCTTTACCGGGGCCGTAAAGAATTTTAGCATTTTGATAAACGGCAATGGCTTCGGGAGTTGAAGGCATGTTAGCACCTTCGGAAACAACAAAACAACCATTGGCTAAAAGTGTTTTAGCTTCGTCTTCGTTAACTTCGTTTTGTGTTGCACAAGGCATGGCTACATCACATTTAACACTCCATGGACGTTTTCCTTCGAAAAATTCAACACCGTATTTGTCAGCATATTCTTTAATACGTCCACGTTTAACATTTTTCAGTTCCATAACGAAAGCCAATTTTTCGGCATCAATACCGTCAGGATCGTAAACATAGCCCGATGAATCGGAGAGGGTAACTACTTTGCCGCCCATTTGGGTAACTTTTTCGGTAGCATACTGAGCAACATTACCGGAACCTGAAATGGCAACAATTTTTCCTTTGAGACTGTCGCCACGAGTGTTCAGCATCTCTTCGGCAAAGTAGGTAGCACCGTAACCTGTAGCTTCAGGACGGATTAACGAACCACCCCACTCAAGGCCTTTACCGGTTAAGATACCGGTAAATTCGTTGCGTAATCTTTTATACTGGCCAAAGAGGAAACCAATTTCGCGACCACCAACACCAATGTCACCGGCAGGAACGTCGGTATTTGGGCCAATGTGACGGAAAAGCTCGCTCATAAAACTTTGGGTAAAGCGCATAACTTCATTGTCCGATTTACCTTTGGGATCGAAATCGGAACCACCTTTACCACCACCCATGGGAAGGGTTGTTAAAGAGTTTTTGAAAACCTGCTCAAAAGCAAGAAATTTCAGAATCCCGAGGTTTACGGTAGGGTGAAAACGAAGGCCGCCTTTGTAAGGTCCGATGGCACTGTTCATTTCAATACGGAAACCACGGTTGATTTGTACTTCACCTTTGTCGTTCAACCAGGGAACACGAAACATTATTACTCTTTCGGGCTCAACCATTCTCTCAAGAATTTTAGCATCCTTGTATTGCGGGTTTTCTTCGATGAAAGGTATTAATGATTCTACTACTTCGTGAACTGCTTGATGAAATTCAACTTCGCTTGGATTTTTGGCAATGACTTTAGCCATAAAGTCGTTTACCTTTTGTTCATAGACGTTTGACATTTTTTTAATAAATTTAAAGTTCGTAATCAAATTTTGTCATCACAATATTAATGAAAAGTTAGGGTAACCATTGTTTAGCAGGTGCTTTTTTGGTAGTATTACGTAACAAATTAAGTGTATTACTTAGTAAAGTGCCTGCCGGCTTGTGTCCGAGGTTTGTAAAGCAGGCTATTGCAGGGTAAAGAAAAGGTAAAATGGTATCTTTGTTTAAAAAATATAATTATGGATTTTTATAAACTGATTGAGCAGCGTGAAACCATTCGTAAATTCAACCCTTCCAAAAAGATTTCCGATGAAGTATTAAATCGTATTTTAAATGCAGGCCGTCTGGCTCCGTCGGCTTCCAACAGGCAGCCCTGGACATTTGTATTGGTTACCACCCATAAAAAACTGTCACAGGTAAAAGCATCCTATGGGCGCGAGTGGTTTCAGAAAACACCTTATATATTGGTTGTTGTCGGCGACAAAACAAAATCGTGGATTCGTCCAAAAGATGGTTACAACTCTATTGAAACCGACCTGGCAATTGCCATGGATCACATGATTTTGGCCGCCGAAAACGAAGGGGTAGGAGCTTGTTGGGTTATTGCTTTTGATTACGAATTGCTGGCAAAAGCCATTGGTTTAAAGCAACATGAAGTGGTTTATTGTATGGCTGCCCTGGGCTATCCGCCCGATGGGTTTAAAAAGCAGGATAATAAAAAACGAAAACCTCTTGAAGAGGTTGTCAGAAGAATATGAGCATTATTTATATTTTTTCTAAATCAGATTATTATTGTTTACGATATTTCTTATATTTGCTGCCTAAAATTCTTTAAGCATAGCATTTTATGAATAAACAAGTAGTTGGCCGCATTGCTCAAATTATTGGCCCTGTTATCGACGTAGTTTTTGATAACGAAAATGACCTCCCCAATCTTTACGACGCCCTTGAAATTACCCGCGAAGGGGGCGAAAAGTTAATCCTTGAAGCTCAGCAGGCAATTGGCGAAAACACCATTCGTACCATTGCCATGGATTCCAGCGACGGGTTAAGCAGAGGAATGGAAGTAATTCCGTTAGGACATCCCATTTCGATGCCGGCAAGTGAAGAGATAAAAGGACGACTTTTTAATGTAGTTGGAAAAGCCATCGACGGTCTTGGCCAGGTTGAATCGAAAAACAGAGCTTCCATTCATCGTGACCCCCCAAAGTTTGAAGAGCTTACTACCAGTAAAGAAGTTCTTTATACCGGAATTAAAGTAATCGACCTGATTGAACCCTATTCAAAAGGAGGTAAAATTGGTTTGTTTGGTGGTGCCGGTGTTGGTAAAACCGTAATTATTATGGAGCTTATCAACAACATTGCCAAATCTTATGCAGGACTTTCGGTTTTTGCCGGTGTTGGTGAACGTACCCGTGAGGGTAACGACCTGCTTCGTGAGATGATAGAATCGGGCGTTATTAAATATGGTAAAGCGTTTGAAGAGGCCATGGAAAAAGGTGGCTGGGATTTAGATAAGGTTGACCGTAAAGAGTTGGCCGAATCGCAAGCTACTTTAGTATTCGGTCAAATGAACGAACCTCCCGGAGCCCGTGCCCGTGTTGCTCTTTCGGGCCTAACACTGGCCGAATATTTCCGCGATGGTGATGAAAAATCGGGTGGCCGCGATATTCTTTTCTTTATTGATAATATTTTCCGCTTTACCCAGGCAGGATCCGAAGTGTCGGCTCTGTTGGGACGTATGCCGTCAGCCGTAGGGTATCAGCCTACATTGGCTACCGAAATGGGATTGATGCAGAAGCGTATTACTTCTACAAAAAGAGGATCTATTACGTCGGTTCAGGCTGTTTATGTACCTGCCGATGACCTTACCGACCCTGCTCCGGCTACCACTTTTGCTCACCTTGATGCTACCACGGTTCTTAGCCGTAAAATTGCCGAACTCGGTATTTATCCCGCTGTTGACCCGTTAGATTCAACATCACGTATTCTTACTCCCGATGTTGTAGGCGACGAGCATTATAATACCGCTCAACGTGTAAAGCTTATCCTTCAGCGTTACAAAGAATTGCAGGATATTATTGCCATTCTCGGAATGGATGAACTGTCGGAAGAAGATAAACTTATTGTTCACCGTGCCCGCCGGGTACAACGCTTTTTGTCGCAACCATTCCATGTGGCCGAACAGTTTACCGGTTTAAAAGGAACCGTAGTATCTATCGAAGATACCATTAAAGGTTTTAATATGATTATGGATGGCGAAGTGGATGAATATCCCGAAGCAGCTTTTAACCTTGTGGGGACCATTGAAGAAGCCATTGAAAAAGGTAAAAAAATGCTTGCCGAAAGTAAGTAAACATCATATCTGAACATTATGAATCTTGAAATAATCACACCGGATAATACTATTTTTAAAGGAGAAGCCGATTTGGTTCAATTACCGGGTATTGACGGCTCTTTTGAAATATTACAAAATCATGCCCCTTTAATTTCGGCCCTTGCTAAAGGAAAAATTAAAGTTAAAAAGGGTAGCTCCGAAGAGTTTTTTGATATTAACGGCGGTGTAATTGAAGTGCTGAACAATAAAGTATTGGTGTTGGCACAGTAGTTAATGCTTAGATTAAACCCATAAAAAAACCACCTTATTAATTAAGGTGGTTTTTTTGTTCGTATAAATGTTATTTATCCGGAATACAAATTCTTGTTTAATCAATATCCCAGGTGTTTCCGCTGTTAAGCAAGTCGTCAACATTTTTATAGGGCGAAACTTCTTTTTCATGTTCTACCGAATTCCATACGGCTTCATCCAGGGTTTGAAAAGGAGTAGCTCTTATAACACCCAGTGCTACAGGAAACTCAGGTGTCATCATGCTGGCAAGCATCATGTGAATACCGGCATCTTCGGTGGTTGGATCGTGTACTAAAATATCATCTTCCGTAACACCATTTTCGCCAATGGTAACTACTTTTAAACGGGTTCCTTCCAGCACAATACCTTTGTTGCGATCTTTTCCGAAAATCATGGGCTTACCGGCCTCCAAAATTAACTGGTTGTCGGCTTTGGTATCTCTACCGGTAATGTCGCCATGAATTTTATTATTAAAAATAACACAGTTGGCAAGTATTTCAACAATAGATGCACCACGATACATGGCAGCTTCAACAAATACTTTTTGCATTAATTTAGGGTTGGTATCCACCACACGGGCAAAAAATTTGCCTCTGGCACCAATTACCAGTTCGCCGGGATTAAAAGGTTGCTCAAAAACTCCCTGAGGAGATGTTTTTGTTTTTTGTCCTTTAAAAGTAGTTGGCGAATATTGTCCTTTTGTTAATCCGTAAATACGGTTATTAAACATCAGGTAAGTAATATCCACATTACGGCGGGTAACATGAATAAAGTGGTTGCCGCCAATGGCCATGGAATCGCCATCACCACTAATCATCCAAACGTTAAGTTTCGGATTGGCAATTTTTATACCGGTAGCCAGTGCGGCAGCACGTCCGTGAATGCCGTGAATGCCATAGGTATTCATATAATAAGGAAACCTTGATGAGCATCCGATACCGGAAACTACCACAAAATCTTCTTTTTTAAGATTCAGTTTTTCGCCTACTAACGGAAAAACTGCTTCTACCGACCGGAGGATGGCATGGTCGCCACAACCCGGGCACCATTTTACCATCTGATCGCTTTCAAAATCCTCTTTACTGAGTTTAACCGGCTGGGTTTGTATTTTGCTTTCCATAGTATTATTCATTTAAAAGGGCATTAAATTGATCTTTCAGCTCGTTAACCATAAAGGGTAATCCCTGAATTTTATTATACTGGTGATAAGTAAATTGAGGCAACGTCATGCGTAATACATTAACAAATTGACCCAGGTTAATTTCGCAAACAATAATTTTTTTGAATTTAGAAAAAACTTCAGCGGTATTTTTGGGCATCGGCTTAATGTGTCTGAAATGTGCAAGGCTTACTTTTTTGCCTTCGGCACGAAGCTC
>CAYVWX010000036.1:0-17546 GCA_964455635.1 uncultured Lentimicrobiaceae bacterium
GAGAGACTTGGTAAATATTAAAGAAATAGAAAATATCCACAAACTTGATAATGAATATGATTTGCAAAAAGCTCTGTTGTTAGACAGAAAGTTAAGGCTAATGGTGAAAGAAAATCCTTCTTTAAAATCAATACATGATAAACTGTTTAATTTAATACAGGCTTATGAATCTGAAAATTGGTCACAAAGTGAAAATATAACCGACAAACAGATTGAAGAAGCAGAAATAGCAGAACAACTAATTGAAATTGAACGACGTTTTATTCATCAGCGAAAAGAGGCAATTAGAAAAAAAATGAAAGAATATGAAATTAACCAAACAGAATTGGGATTATTACTTGGGCATAAAAAATCGTATATGTCTGAATTAATAAACGGAGTATCTCAGTTTTCGATGAAAGATTTGATAATTATTCATCGCATATTAAAAATCGAATTATCAAAACTAATTCCCACTTATTTGCAAAACGAAACAAGAGAAAAAGTAAAAAAATCAATACAACAATTAAACAAACCAAATCTGAACCTGAACAGGAAAGACTTAATAATAAGCTGACCTATCAAACACTCAACATTTAAAAATAATAACCATATTGCTAACAAGTTTAACGATTAACATCAGCATTAAACTTTTTATGGACACACCCTTTTATATTTCTCAACATTTAACGCCAACAATCCGTGGGAATAAATAAATTTGCCGTTCATGATTGAAAAGAATGAACTAACGGGGATTATATTGGCGGGAGGCAAAAGCAGCCGCATGGGAAAGGACAAAGGACTGTGCAAATTCAATGGCAAAACATTGGTTTCGTACGCCATTGACACCTTAAAACCTCTGTGTGGCAACCTGCTCATCAGTGCCAACCATTTTCCCGAAAAATATCAGCAGTTTAATATTCCGGTCATTAGCGACGAAATAAAAAATATTGGCCCTATGGGCGGTATTTACACCTGTATAAAACATTCAACCACACAGCATAACCTTGTACTGTCGTGCGACACCCCTTTTGTAGGAACCATCCTGCTGCGGCATCTTTTAAACCGTGTTAATAACGAGCAGGTGGTAGCTCCGGCACATCATACATTTTTAATCGAACCGCTGAGCACCTATTATGCCACCAACGTTTTAAACGAGATTAAGCAGGCCATCGACGAAAATAACTTCAAATTAATTGATCTTTTTAAAAAAATAAGATTCAAATCCGTTTTAATGGATAAGCTGCTCCCCTTTAAAGCGGATCACTCGTTTTTAAACATAAACCGTCCCGAAGACCTTATTACAGCCGAAAAAATAATTTTAGGAAACCATGAATAACAACCACAACGATATCTGGCTAAAAGCCTCAGTGGTAGGCGGATTGTGGGCATCCATGGAAATTATTACAGGCAGTTTTTTACACAATACACGCTTGCCGTTTGCCGGAACCATTCTTGCCTTTGCCGGAACCATATTGTTGATAGGATTTTATCAGCTTTGGCCGCAGAAAGGTTTAATTATCAGAGCCGGATTTATTACCGCCATTATGAAATCGGTATCACCCAGCGCCATTATTTTAGGCCCGATGACAGGAATTATTACCGAAGCAGCCTTAATTGAAGTTGTAATTATTTTGCTGGGAAACAATTTTCCGTCAGCAGCAACAGCCGGAATATTAAGCCTTTCCAGCGCCCTGTTTCATAAAATTGTAAGTGTTATTATTTTATACGGATTCGATGTAATTAAAGTTTATGTTAACGTAATTAATTTTGCCCTAAAGCAATTTAAAATTCAGGAAGCAGAGCCGACAGAGATGCTTTTTGCCCTGCTTACCGTTTATGTTGTTGCCGGTATTGTTGCCGGAGTTACAGGCGTTTTACTTGGCAAAAAAGCTTTAAACCTGCGCGCGGAGATTCCTCAAAAGGTATTGCAAAAAAGCATCCGGGAAAAAGAGTTTTTTACCATTACCGACGAGCAAAAAACCAGTACACTTTTACTTTGGACTCATGTTATTGCCATTCCTACAGGACTGTTTTTGTTTAATTTTAAAGGAATGATTGTCGGCACCATCTATACCGCCCTTTACATTTTACTTTTCGGATATTATTATCGCAAAGCTTTAAGAAGACTGAAAAAACCGGTATTTTGGTCGCAACTGATACTTATTATTTTGCTTTCCACCATTTTTTGGGAAGCCGGTGAACAGGGAATTTCTATAAGCACAGAAGGCTTTTGGGCGGGTTTTGAAATGACAATTCGTGCCATATTTATTGTTATTGCTTTTTCGGCGTTAAGCGTTGAATTGCGAAACGAAAAGGTGAAAGAGTTCCTGTTTAAGGTTGGTGTTGGCAGATTTTACCAGTCGGTGGGAATGGCCTTTAATGCACTGCCTCAAATGATTGTATTGCTACCTACTGCAAAAGAGATATTTAAAAAACCGGTTGCATCGTTGCTAAAGCCTCTTATTTATGCCGACAGCTGGTTGAATTTCTTTAAAAAGGACAATGTATAACAACAAATTAATAAACCATTAAACAACTTTTTTTAATTTAGCTGAATAATATAAAGCTGATTTTCTGTTTCTAAACACTATTATTGTAAATTAACATTAACAACATCATGCATAAAACTTACAAGCCCATGAAAATTATTATTCTTTTTTTTTCGGCACTGCTGCTACTGCCCCTGCCGGCTAAATCTCAAGACATCCAAAAAAAAATTGATCATTATATCAAAACCGAAACACCTTACCTCGATTCGTTGTATCTCTATTTACACAAACATCCCGAACTGTCGTTACAGGAAAAAAATACTTCGGCACGCATAGCACATGAACTCAAAAAAGCAGGGTTTAATGTTACAGTCAATTTTGGAGGGTATGGCGTTGTTGGTGTTTTAAAAAACGGCAACGGTCCTGTAGTCCTCTATCGCACCGACATGGACGCGCTTCCCATAACCGAAAAAACCGGTGTTGAGTATGCATCTTCAGTAACAGCAACCGACGACCGGGGAAACAAAACAGGTGTGATGCATGCCTGCGGACACGACATCCACATGGCAGTATGGACAGGCACAGCCAGATTACTAAGTAGTTACAAAAATTTGTGGCATGGAACATTAATTTTTATAGGACAGCCTGCCGAAGAAAAAGGTAAAGGAGCTGATATGATGCTAAAAGCAGGCCTTTTTACAAAATTTCCATACCCTGATTTTAATCTCGCCCTGCATGACAGTCCCGTGCTAAAAACCGGTACCGTCGGCATACACTCCGGTTGGGCAATGGCCAATGTTGATATGCTCGACATTGATGTTTACGGTATAGGAGGCCATGGTGCATTACCGCAATACACCATCGACCCTGTTGTATTGGCTTCAAAAATTGTTGTCGATTTACAAACCATTGTAAGCCGTGAGACATCACCTTTTAAACCGGTTGTAGTTACGGTTGGAAAAATTTCGGGTGGTACTGTTGGAAATGTAATTCCGGATCATGTTAACTTACAGCTTACTGTCAGAACTTTTGAAGATGATGTTCGTAAACAAGTGATTAACAGCATAAAAAGAATCTGCAAAGGAGAAGCAGTTGCAGCCGGAGTTCCTGACTCGTTAATGCCAAAAGTTACGGTTCACCTCCCTTTTACCCCTTCGTTATATAACAATCCTGATTTGTCAGCACGTATTTTTAAAACTTTTGAAAAATCGATGGGAAAAAATAATGTAATTAAAATAGGCGCCCGTACAACGGGAGAGGATTTTGCCAGATATGGCCGTACAAACCCGCCTATACCATCGCTAATGTTTAGATTAGGTGCCGTCAGTCCCGAGAATTATATAAAAGCACAAAAAGGTGAAATTAAACTACCCTCGGTACATTCACCTTACTTTTTACCTGATTTCGAACCTACTATTCAAACCGGAGTAAAAGCCATGAGCAGTGCTATTTTGGAGTTGATGAAATAAAAATATAGTTTTTATTGCGCAACAATTCCTAATAAGCTATCAATCTTAATTTTATCCAGCTTATTTCCTGCAAAAATGAGTGTAGTATCTTTAAAAAGAAAATCATCTAACCATATTTGTTTTGAAGCAATTAAATCAGGATTAAGTTCACTTATAAATTTTATTCTGTTTTTACGAATCTTGTATCCGTAATAATCACTTTGAAGCACAAAAACAGGTTTGTTGTACACCGAGTGGTTCATCACATTTTTGATTTCGTTAAAATCATATGTTTCCGAAACGAGAAGTAATACCAACCCTTTACTGCTGTATGTATCAGCTAAATCTGCAAAATATTTGATGTTCTGACAGGCATCAGCATGGCAAAAAGGTCGCCAAAGGTGTATCCAGGTATAATTAAATTTTCGAGTTACTGTTTTTATATTTCCATTGTTGAACTCGTAAACAAACAATGAATCGCCATTGTTTACTTTAGCAGTTACAATGGCCTGATTAAACGGCCTGATTAAACTTTTTTCCAAATCCGACACGCTTCGATAATCGTTTTCGTTGATAAGAATTATGCCGCAACCTTCAATAAAAAGAAGGACTAACAAACTAAGCAGGTATTTCATATTAAGCCGGAATTTAAAGAAGTAAAAAAAATGTTTCGAAACACAAAAATAATAATTCTCCCCGGTCAACAACAGCAAAGCTTTTTGCCGGCGAAATAGTTTACCACACCATTACTTTTTTTCCTAATTTCGCAGCCTTATTAAAATCAACATAAAATGTTAAGAACACATACTTGCGGAGAGCTTAGAATAGAAGATGTTAACAAAATCATCACCCTTTCGGGATGGGTACAAAAAATTCGTGATAAGGGCGGCCTCATATGGATTGATTTGCGCGATCGTTACGGAATTACACAACTGCTTTTAGAAGAAGGCCGCAGCCCGGAACACCTTATTGCCACAGCCCGCACTTTAGGCCGTGAGTATGTGATTAAAGTTACGGGAAAGGTTATTGAAAGGATTTCGAAAAACCCGAAAATGGCTACCGGTGACATTGAAATTGATGCAACCAATATAGAAGTATTGAGTAAGTCGAAAATTCCTCCGTTTACCATCGAAGACAATACCGACGGCGGCGAAGAGCTCCGCATGAAATACCGCTATCTGGATTTAAGGAGAAACCCTTTAAAAAACAATTTGGAACTCCGGCATCGCCTCTCCATCGAAACACGCAAATATCTGGACAGTCAAAACTTTTTTGAAATCGAGACTCCCTATCTTATAAAATCCACCCCTGAAGGTGCCCGCGATTTTGTGGTTCCTTCACGCATCCACGATGGTGAATTTTATGCTCTGCCGCAGTCGCCGCAAACTTTTAAGCAACTACTCATGGTTGCCGGTTACGACCGTTATTATCAATTGGTTAAGTGCTTTCGCGACGAAGACCTGCGTGCCGACCGTCAGCCCGAATTTACACAAATCGACTGCGAAATGGCTTTTGTGGAGCAGGAAGATATTTTAAGCACCTTTGAAGGCATGATGAAATATCTTTTTAAAACCGTAAAAGGAGTTGATATAGAACCTTTGGAGCGCATGCCATACGAAAAAGCCATGAAACTTTACGGTTCCGACAAACCTGATATCCGCTTTGGGATGGAGTTTGTTGAGCTAAACAGCGTTGCCCAAAACAAAGGTTTTAAAGTTTTTGACGAAGCCGGTCTGGTAGTAGGCATTAATGCTCCCGGATGTGCCGGTTACTCGCGCAAACAACTCGACAAACTAACCGATTTTGTTAAACGCCCGCAAGTGGGTGCCAAAGGGCTGGTTTATGTAAAATACAACGAAGACGGCTCGTTTAAATCGTCGGTAGATAAATTTTTTAGTCAGGACGATTTAAAACTGTGGGCTGCAAAATTTGATGCAAAGCCCGGCGATTTGATGCTTGTGCTTTCGGGTGATGCAGATAAAGTAAGAAAACAGCTTAATGAGTTACGCCTGGAAATGGGTAACCGTCTTGAGCTTCGTGACCCGATGATTTACAAACCCTTGTGGGTAGTAGATTTTCCCCTTTTGGAGTGGAACGAAGAGCACAACCGGTATCAGGCCATGCACCACCCTTTTACCTCACCCAAACCCGAAGACATTGAAATGCTGGAGTCGGAACCGGGAAAAGTGCGTGCCAATGCTTACGACCTTGTTATCAACGGCGTTGAAATAGGCGGAGGTTCCATTCGTATTCATAACCGTGAACTTCAAAAAAAGATGTTTGGTATTCTTGGTTTTACCGAAGAAGAAGCCCAAAACCAGTTTGGATTTTTGATGAATGCTTTTGAGTATGGTGCACCCCCTCACGGTGGTATTGCGTTGGGATTCGACAGGTTGGCTGCCATGTTTGCAGGCCAGGACTCAATCCGCGACTTTATTGCTTTCCCAAAAAATAATGCCGGACGCGACGTAATGATTGATTCTCCCTCTGAAATTTCCGATGAACAACTACAAGAGCTGCACTTGCAAATAGTTAAAAAATAGGTGCTTGGGGTAATGGTTTAAAGGTTCAGAAGATCAGAAGATCAGAGGATCAAAAGATCAGAAGATCAAAGGATCAAAGGATCAAAAGATCAAAGGATCAAAAGATCATTGTATCATTCTTTAGCGAGTAACGGGTTCATTATATAATTGTATCATTAAAACATTGTATAATTATCTATCGAGTAACGGGTTCATTATATAATTGTATCATTAAAACATTGTATCATTGTCTATCGAGTAACAGGTTCATTATATAATTATATCATTAAAACATTGTATAATTATCTATCGGGGAACGGCTTCATTGTATCATTAATTCATTTCTTACAGAAATTAAAAACCTGCGTATCCGGCAGATAATCCCAATCAGGTTTTGTAATTAATAAAAAATGTATATTTGTTTGGTTTTAAAGGCAAATCAAATGAACAAAACACGTTTTTATATCCCCTTTATTTTTTTGATGTTTACCTCTTTCGGTTTATTTGGACAACAAACAAAAATGTCCGATTCGCTCAACACTAAAATACCTGTTGCCATTGATTTACTTAATGCAAACAACGAGTTAGGCCAAACGCAAAACAATTTGGTTAAAATCAGTGAGAACCTGAAAGCACAGAAATTTAATACAAATGTCGATTCTATCATTTCGGAATATGCCAAATATCTTCACACCGAATCGCAGGAAATTGATGCAATAAAAGTCCATTCCATATCAAAGTTTTATTTGGAAAATGCCTCCAGAGGATGGACAGAATACCATACTAAAGTTAGCGATGCCATTGGTATAATACGAAGCAAAATAGCCGTGTTTCAACAAAACCTTAACAATTTGGAATTTGAATTAAAAGTCTGGAAACTTACCTTAAAAGATTTCAGCTCAAAAACAGATGTCCCCAAAGAGTTAAAGGCCAGAATAAAAAAGATGATTGCAGAAATTTCAAAATTAATTGCAAATTACGAAGCAAAACAAAAAAAACTAATCATCAAAGAGAACAAGCTAACCGATTTACTGATATTAACCAACGATGTCCAAGACAAAATTCAATCGTTAAGAAAACAGCTTTTAAGCAACTTATTGGTAGCTTCCAACCCTCCAATATGGAAAACTTCGACAAACCGTTCCGACGTTTATCCCATCTCGGTTCATTTAAAAAAAGTCTGGAGCATCAACCTGAAAAGCGTATCTATCTATTTTACCCAGCGAAGTTTTTCATGGCTTATTTTTATTTTACTGATGGAATTGTTAGTCTTTCTTTTTCTCAGAAACCGCTACAACAAACTGAATTACGATGAAAGCAGTCCCGGTTTTGTGAATGCTAATTTTGTACTAAACCAAAAATGGATTGGTGCGCTGTTGTTAATTTTATTTTCCTCCACCCTTATTATTCTGCAAACCATCCCGTTAACACTTTCCGCATTATTAACCATCGTGATATTAGGCATCGCTTCAACGCTGATAGGGAGGTTTGGCGGTAAGAAGGGGAAAGTACAAACGATGGTTATCCTTATTATTTTTATCATTAACGAAGCTGAAATTATATTCTGGTACTTCGGCTTTTTACTAAGGTACTACATTATAGCTGAAGCCATTACAGGAATGCTGTTAACCTATTATGTTTCGGGATTCAGATTCAAAAAAGTATCTAAAGACAGCTCTCCATTTGTTAAAAATATGATAATAGTTTCGGGCTTTGCTTTTTTATTTTTTGCCGTGGCCATGGCAGCCGGTATTCTGGGTTTTGTAAACCTTGCCGCCTTACTTACCAAGATATCAGCAAAAATACCGGTAATTCTGCTGTTTGTATTTTTAATGTACCGAATACTGGAAGTATTGATTATAGCAGGATGCGAAGCCGGTAAAAATTTTAAATGGAACGCCACCAAATACTGCGAAAACATTAAAATAAACCTTATCAGAATATTAAAACTTACTGCACTCTATTTACTTATCAAACTTGTCTTGGAAACCGTGGAGATTTACCGTCCGGTAGCCAACTGGATTGAAGAAGCTTTGGTTTACAACATAGCCATTGGAAGCATTTCAATATCCATGGGGCGAATCTTCGGAATGATAATTATTATTGTTGTTTCCTATTTTCTGGCCAATATTTTTAAGGTATTATTTGAAAACTCAACACATGCCAACAAAAGTCTCTCCAAAGGATTTCTTTTTGCCATTAACAAAACCATTGGTTACATAATTATTACTTTTGGATTTATACTGGGATTCGCTTATGCCGGAATCGATTTGGATAAATTCGGCTTGCTGGCAGGGGCACTGGGTGTTGGTATCGGCTTCGGCCTTCAAAATATTGTAAACAATTTTATTTCAGGGCTTATCTTGCTTTACGAAAGGCCTGTGGAGGTGGGCGATATTATTACTGCCGGCACTTTAATGGGCGAAGTAAAATCCATTGGCGTACGTGCCAGCAAAATCCGTACTTTCGATGGTGCCGAAGTAGTTGTACCCAATGGTAATATTATTTCAAACGACCTGATTAACTGGACCCTTTCCGACAAAAAGAGAAGACTCGAAATAAAAGTCGGTGTTGAATACGGAAGCAATCCCAACGAAGTTCTGAAAATTTTACAAAAAGTGGCGGTTAATAACGACAAAGTGATGGTAGAGCCCGCACCAACTGCCTTGTTTGATGCATTTGGCAAAAGCTCGCTTAACTTTCGTTTGCTGGCATGGGTTACTTTTAACGACTCATTATCAACAAGAAGCGAACTCTCTATTGCAGTTTATAATGCCCTGGCAGATGCCGGTATTGGTATTCCGTTTCCACAAATTGATTTACATGTTAAAGAAGGGCATTTTACCGAAAAACCACAAGTTGTTGTTCCTAAAGCCCCTGATGACCCTGTTAAACCGGTTAATGAAACAGATGATTGACCTACCTGTTTTCAAAAGGAACCAACTATTGCTGCGGGTGCTATGTTAACTTTGTGTTAATTTAAAGTTACCATAATGTTTGGAAGACTGTTTTTTCGATATTTGTCAACAACAATCCTGTGGCAGGATGATGATTTTTTTTACAAAACAGGCAATAAAAAAACCCGCTTAGATGAAAAATATTTGTCTCAAGGCCTTTTTTATGATTAGCTTTTTAGGAATGATAAAGCCCTTTGCCTTAACGGCTCAAAACAATAATCATACCGACAGCTTACAACCTAACCACTCATTTCAGGAAAAAATAAAAGTCTCGGGTGTTTTTTATCTGGCAGCCAATTACAACACAGCACCCGACATCAATAAGTTTGCTTTTGTAATACGCAGGGCTTATCTAACGGTAAAAGCCAATTTAACGCAAAACCTCTCGGTCAGGTACACACAGGACATAACCATCGACAACGAGGGAAATGATGCCGGAAATGTAGAGCTCCGTATTAAATATGCCTATTTGCAATATAAGTTCTCCGATTTTTTGTTTTTCACCAACAACAGGGTACGATTTGGCATCACACAACGGCCATGGATAGATTATGAAGAGCACATTAACGCTTACCGCGTTGAAGGCACTATGTTTATGGAGCGTTCGGGGCTTTTCAATTCGTCGGGTTTCGGAATAAGCTACGAAGGGTATTTTGGCGGCAAGCTGCCCAAAAGTTACATCCGTCGTGTTAACGCGCATTATCCCGGAAAATACGGAACCTTCTGTATTGGAATATACAACGGAGGAGGATATCATAATTTTGAAAACAACCTGAATAAAACCATCGAGGCAAGAATATCGGTCAGGCCGGTGCCGGCTTTGCTTCCCGGATTACAAATTTCATATGTAGGTGTGTATGGCAAAGGAAATGTTGACAAATCACCCGATTTTATTATTAACTCGGAATACATTTCGTACGAAAACAGATTTTTAACCGTTACCGCACAATATGAAAAAGGCCTTGGCAATGCCACCGGAACATATGCCGATACCAGTTTTAACGCCCTGCCTCATCACGGATACTCGTTGTATGGCGAATTACGCATACCAAAAACCAGCTTTTCGATTTATGGCCGATACGACCATTTTGCTTTACAAGCCGATAAAACCACTTACTCGAAACGCTATTTGATTGGTGCCGGCTGGCGGTTTTTTAAACAAAACAAAGTGGTATTTACCTATCAGAAAGGAACAATATTTAACGACCCCGAATCGCAGTTCATCGATTTGGCGTTAGACATATCGTTTTAACAAAAAGAGCTGTTTATCAAGCTCGTACCCCCCCAACGCAAAGTTTTTATCCTGTAATTTGCCCATTGCCTGTTACGGCTTATAGCCCGATTTATTCAAAATTTTCTGCGAATCGGTAATTTGCAGCAACTGCTTAAGGGTTACATCTCTGTTTTTATCCATATAAGCACTTACAATCTGCCATCCCACCCACTGACCTAACCGCGCAGGTGCAGCAGCATCAAAGCCTTTGGTAAAAGGCCCGTCCTGCATAAGCTTATTGGTCTGCATAAAATCGGCACTAAAAAGTAATTTTTGACCAATTAAAAATCCCCAGATATTTTTTTCGTTTTTTTCCACCCATTGGAGTTGCTTTTTCGTATAGCGTATTTTAAGCGTATCGGCCACACGGGGCATCATGGCATCCAGGAAATAAAGTTCTTTTCCGGCTGCAATCATCATATCCAACAAATTATTTGCTTTTGTTTTTGTAAAAGGAAGCGTTTCATACATTGTTTTCATCACATCAACAGGCACTTCCTGTTTTACCATCCAGTGGGCTTTGTATCGCGGAACTCCCATGCGTGCATAATACACAAAATTACCACCCAGATAATTGTCGAGGCCGATTAAAATTACCGAATCGGCCGACAATACAGGCGCTTCGAAATAACCTCCCGAAATATAAGAATAGAACGAAGGAAGATTTTGATTTGAAAAGAAATAAAGAAAACGGGACAGAGCGGCCGAAAGACTCTTTTCCAACGGACTAACGGTTGGAAAAACCGTCATGGTTTGTTTAAAAAGAAACCGGTTAAGGGTGTCGGCAACAAACCTTTTTAGCTGGTTAACATTTGCCGTATCCTCTAAATCGGCATTTAAAAAAAGTAAAAAGTCAGGTTTAATTTTTTTTAATCCGGTTTTCATCTCAGCAGTATCCAACAAAAACAAAGCCTTACCATATTGCTTTATATGGACGTTTACGGCAGGAAGCTTATCATTGTCAACCGGAGGGACATATCGTTTTTTGCCGCTACTGCAACTTTGAACCGCAAAAATTACCGCTGTCAGCAAAACCAAAAACCTGAATTTACTCATCATTTAAAAAAATATTCCGATAAACAAAGAATGCCAATACACAGTGTATCGACATTCTTTATTCATCTCAAATTAAAAACCTGTCTTAAAATATTTTCCATCCAAGGGTAACCACAAATAAATTCGACTTGGAAGTAACGGAGTTACCATTAAATTGAACGTCGTTTAAAATATTGGACAATCCGCCCACATATTTAACATCCACGGCAAACATCAACACATCAACGCCCACCCCTACATCAAATTGCCAGTTAGAATCTTTAAAATCATCGGGCACAAGTGCCGTTTCGTAATCATTGGGATCGCCACTGGTAGTATTTACGGTTTTATCAAGCACAAAGTTGGCAACAACGCCACCGAACAAACGGATGTTAACAATTTCGAGATTAATCATTCTCCAGCCCAAATTTACCGGAACCTGTAACGATTTTAAGCTAATCTCCTGCTCCAAAGGCGATATGCCACCACTTATGGAAGGTGTTTTAAAAATACTTCCCTGTGTATAGTAATTTACTTCGGGCTGGATGTATATTTTTTTACCCATCCTTACAAAAGCGCCAAACAGGAAGTTACTTTTCATGCTGTTTTGAATATCGCCCTGGTCAAGAGACAATTTAGAGGCTGTAAAGCCTATTTGAGGGCCAAAATGCAGTTGGCCGTACGATAGCGCAGTGGTTGAAACTGCCACGAGAAAGATTAAAAGCTTTTTCATAATAAAATAATTTTAATGATTAATGGTAAAACGATACATCAAGATTTGTATTATTTACAAAGGTATATTTTTTTTACACATGATTGCAAGCTTTTAAACCCGATGATAAATAATCCTTGTGCTTTGTTGAGAAATAAAATGATTGCCATTAACAAAGATTAAAATATTCATTTTACGATACTCACCCTAACGCCTCGCAAAGTTGGCCGGTAGTCTTTTATTTACAGCGTTTTTATTACTTTTGCACCTTAAAACAACATCAAACTATGTTTACAACAGAGATGGTTAACCGGCTATTTGCCTCTTTTGACAACACCCGTGTTTTAGTAATTGGCGATGTAATGCTCGACACCTATGTTTGGGGTAAGGTAAACCGGATTTCGCCGGAGGCACCGGTGCCAATAGTAGCGGTCGATAAAAGAGAAATAAGACTGGGGGGAGCAGCCAATGTAGCCCTTAACCTTAAAGCACTGGGTGCTGATCCTGTGCTTTGTTCGGTTGTTGGCGAGGATATTCGCGGCGGCGAATTTAAACAGCTGCTGCAAACCCAACAAATGACAACGGAAGGAATTATTAACAGCACCGAACGTAAAACCACTACCAAATTTAGAATTATTGGAAACAATACGCAACTTTTACGTGTTGATGACGAAACCACTGCTCCGCTGTCGGAAAACGACAAAACAAACCTGAAACAACTACTGAATAAAATTATTTCTGATCAACCGGTAAAAATTATCATTATTCAGGATTACGACAAAGGGTTGATAGATAAAGAGATAATTGATTTTGTTGTAAACCTTGGCCAACAAAATAATATTCCCATAGCGGTTGATCCCAAAAAACAAAATTTCCTTTTCTATAAAAACGTTACCCTTTTCAAACCCAATTTAAACGAAATTAACGAAGGGCTGAACCTGTCGGTATCGGGTGAAAATATGGAACAGGTAGAAACTGCCGTTGCCAGGTTACAAACAATGCTCAACGCCGAAATAATAATGAATACCTTATCGGAACACGGAGTTTTTATCAGATGGAAAGAAAATGATACTTATAAATCATCGCATTTTAAGGCACACATCCGCAACATTGCCGATGTTTCCGGTGCCGGCGATACCGTTATCAGCGTAGCGGCTTTGTGTTTGGCAGAAGGGTTAAATGCCGCCGACATGACCGCTTTGGCTAATCTGGCCGGAGGCCTTGTTTGCGAAGAGGTAGGAGTAGCACCCATTGATAAAAATAAACTACACAACGAGGTGGTGAATAGCTTAACATTTTAAAAGCAGCCTGAAAAATGACAAACAAAAACAGCGGAAAAAAAGAGAAAGTCAGAACCATGTTTAACGACATAGCCCCAAAGTATGACTTGTTAAACCATGTGCTTTCAATGGGCATTGACATACGGTGGAGGAAAAAAGTAAGGCGTTTGCTGGCAACCATCGAACCAAAAAAAATTCTTGACATTGCAACCGGAACGGGTGATTTGGCCATTGAACTGGCAAAACTGAAGCCCGATGAAATTATTGGTGCCGATATTGCCGTGGATATGTTAAAAATCGGCAGCGAAAAAGTAAAAGCCAAAAAGCTGGATAAAATAATAAAAATGGAACCCGGTGATTCGGAAAATCTTCGTTTTGACAACGATTACTTTGATGCCGTTACCGTTGCTTTTGGTGTAAGAAACTACGAAAACCTGCTTAAAGGCCTTGCCGAAATGAACCGTGTGATGAGGCCGGGCGGACTGGTGGCTATTCTCGAATTTTCAAAACCTCACGGATTTCCATTCAGGAATATCTACAATTTTTACTTTAAAAATATTTTACCCGGAGTTGGCCGTATGGTTTCAAAAAACGACGAAGCTTATACCTATCTGCCCGATTCGGTTCAAAAATTTCCTGAAAACACCGAGTTTATGGATGTTATGGCACAGGCAGGCTACAAAAACATCCGGCAGCAACGGTTAACATTTGGAATAGCAACACTTTACTCGGCCACCAAATAGTTTCCGATTTATTAATAAATTTGCGCTTCTTTTTGGGTGGATATACTATTATTCCATACAGGACGTTTAACAATAAAATCTGTTAACATTGAGAAAAAAAATAGTCATTGTAATAACCCTTATTTTGGGTACACTGTTTAACCTGAATACGGTTTCGGCACAACAACAAAAGGTTCATAATTTACCCGTTTACGATCGCCAGCCCTACCATTTCGGGTTTATATTGGCAGGCAACCAAATGCTGTTTACGGTCAAAACCGTCGATAATATGTCGTCCATTAAATTTAATGCGGCACAAACGCCCGATTTTCCTGCCGATTCAAGCTTTGTTTACGAATTAAACGCCATTGGCCGGGCAGGCTTTACCATTGGCATATTGGGCAACCTGCGGCTGGGCGACAATACCGATTTACGCTTTATCCCTTCGCTGTCGTTTGGCGAAAGAGCCCTCAACTACAATATTTTAACCTACAGAAACGGAGAAGGTAAGTTTGTTGAAATTGAAAAAAACATATCCTCTGCCCTGCTGCTTTTTCCGTTAGAGTTTAAATACCGCTCGCACCGGCTTAACAACTTTGCAGCCTATGTTTTAGGAGGCGCTACCTATACCCTCGATTTGGCTTCGCAAAAAAAAGCACAGGCCAACACCAACGATATTACCGTAAAAATTCAAAAAAACGACCTGCTGGTGGAAGTGGGTACCGGTGTTGATTTTTATACCAACTATTTTAAGTTTGGAATTCAGGTTAAAATGGGATACGGACTTAACAACCTTATTAAAAAAGAAGGAAACATTTATACCGGCGTAATTGACAAGTTAAATTCAAAAATATTCTTACTTTCGTTTACTTTTGAATAAACGAATATTATGAAAATACCACCCAAAAACCAGGAGCTGTTTACCGAACTGATAAACAAATCAACCTTAAAGCAACAGGTTTACAAGGTAACACTGGAATCGTTTAATAATCTAAAAGAGGTTATAGATCAATATGTTGTAAATTTTAAGCAGTTTAGCAACAGCCGCAAAGATGCTCCCGCAATTTTATTTGAATCGGATAGCCACGGTCAGTTTGAAATTGAATTAAAATTTGGTAGCGATATATTGATTTTTATGATGCATTCCAATGTTTTTGAGTTTGCACGCGACCACGAGGTTATGAAAACCGGCTATGTAAAAAAAGATAAAACACGCTCCTACCACGGAATAATAAACATCTATAATTTTTTAGCCGATTCGTTTAAATACAACAGGATTAATGATGTCGGCTATCTTATCGGCAGGGTTTTTATTAACAAAGACAATTGCTTTTTTATTGAAGGTAAGCGCGAGCTGTCGTATCTTTTTAACTATTTTGGAAGCAAAAAATTTGACAACGAATCCATGAACGAGCTGGTGGATGCATCCATACGATATGCCATCAATTTTGACCTGCTGACACCTCATTACGACCTCGTTAAGGAAGTTTCGGTGGTTGAAATGAAAAATGCGGTGGACACCATCTCATTAAAAACAGGAAAACGACTTGGTTTCCGGTTTCAGTCGGACGACCAAAATTTTAATCATAAAAAATAATAATCAATGAAAAATCTTTTTACACTGTTGCTTATGGCAGCACTCATGCCGGCCATGACTGTTTTTTCGCAAAGCAAAGACAAGGGTAAGTTTAAAGAGTACGAACCCGGCTACTATCAGAATTTTATTTTGAAAGATGTCCGTGCCAACGAGCAAAAGCAAAAAACCGTCAAAAAGGAAAAGTATTTTATGATGGACCAATCGGGAATGAATTTGCCCAACAAAATTGCCGATTATAAAGATCATACTTACTGGCACAATCCCACCACATCGCAGGGCAATACCGGAACCTGCTGGTGTTTTTCAACCACTTCGTTTTACGAATCGGAAGAACACCGTCTTTACAACAACGATGTAAAGTTATCCGAAATGTTTACCGTTTATTGGGAGTACGTTGAAAAAGTTGCCCGTTACGTAGATACGCGTGGAAACTCACTGGTGGACGAAGGCTCCGAATCCAACGCCGTGGCACGCATCTATAAAAAATACGGTGTGGTTCCCCGCTCGGTATATGACGGCTTTTTGCCGGGACAAAAATTTTATACGCATGCAGGATTAATTAAAGAGCTGAAAACCTATTTAAAAAGTGTAAAACAAACCAATGCCTGGAACAAAGAGGAGATTTTGGCTACCACCAAATCTATTTTAAATCATTATATGGGCGTGCCACCAACAACGTTTGAGTACAAAGGCGTTCATTACACTCCTAAAACATTTTTAAAAGATTATCTGAAACTCAACATGGACGACTACGTGGAAGTACTCTCGTATTTACAAAAGCCTTTCTGGAAACAGGTTGAATATGAAGTTCCCGACAACTGGTGGCATAGCGATGAGTACTACAACGTACCTTTGGATGTTTACATGAAAATACTCAACCACGCCATCGAAAACGGCTATACCATCAGCGTTGGCGGCGATGTTTCCGAAGCCGGATTTTCGCGTAAAACCAATACCGCGCTCATTCCCGATTTCGATATCCCGTCGGCATACATCAACGACAATGCACGTCAGTTCAGGTTTTCAAACAAAACCACCACCGACGACCACGGCATGCACATGGTTGGCTATTTAAAAGATAAAAACGGCAAAATGTGGTATCTGATTAAAGACTCCAGCTCGGGCTCCAGAAACATTGGCGAAGAGAGTCCCGAGTTTGGCTACTACTTCTTTAGCGAAGATTATACCAAATTAAAAATGATGGACTTTACCGTTCATAAAGATGTGCTTAAAAAGTATATGAAGAAATTTAAACAGTAAACTTTCAAAAAAAAGTTAACCCTGTCTCACGCCTGTTTGGCAGAGTTTATTAAGTCCTTATACATTCCTGCAAAAGGAATGTATAAGGACTTTTTTTTAATATACCACACCACAAAGCCGGCCACCCGAAAACTAATACTCATTATCCTCATACCCTTTTTACCCCCAAAATTTATTTAGCAAAATAATCAGCAAATATCTGCCTGATAACGAAATTATTATGTACTTTTAAAAGTTGTAATGCTATTAACAAAACCGGTTTTTAGTTA
>CAYVWX010000037.1:0-2462 GCA_964455635.1 uncultured Lentimicrobiaceae bacterium
CAATCTGTGTAATCCGATGATTGATTAGCCGTTTGGTATTTGCGATTTGTAATTTTTTATTGCCGATTTACGATTGAACGCATTGCACCGGCGGTCATAGTGAGTGGACGCTACATGAGGAGCATTGTATCGAACCATGAGGGGACAAGGATATTACAGGACGAAAGCTTTTGTAATTATTAAAACAGTTATTATCTGAGAAAAGAGGCCGGAGGCGACTCACCCCTTACATTAGTTCGTTTGGAAGCCCGGGCGATAACAGCTTTTTTTTCCTCATTGCTGTATTTCGACCAGTTACCAATCTCTTCACCCGTTCTTCTGCATCCAAAGCAAACATCGTTGGAGTCACGATGACAAATTCTAATACAGGGATTTTTAATATCTTCCATAATTTAGTTGCTGATGCAATCTGCAATTTCACGAGTGGACTAAATAAACCAAAGTTACACAGTAAAACACGTTGCAATTTTCTGCTATTGTCTCCCCGGCAGGGCTCGAACCTGCGACCCGCTGATTAAGAGTCAGCTGCTCTGCCAACTGAGCTACGGAGAGTTTTTGTGCGTGCAAAACTAACCTCTTTGTTTGTATTATGAAAGTTTTTAGCAGATAAATAATTTAAAGCAAATGAAAAAATATATCTTTGTTGCAAGCAGTACAAGTCATGGATAAAGAGAAAAAACAAGATAAAAGTGCATTGAAAGTAAACAAAGGAGTTGAGCAACCTTCAATGGTTAATCCCTTGTTGTCGTCCGGTATAAAAAACAGATTTAAAAAAGAGCCGCTCACTGTTGAACAATATTTTAACGGTATCCGCCTTGGCAACAGAGCTGTTTTAAGTCGTGCTATTACCCTGATTGAGAGTACACGACGGGAGGATAAACAAAAAGCTTCAAAGCTTATTGACAGGTGTTTGCCGTATTCGGGAAATTCGTTCCGTATTGGTATTACCGGTGTTCCGGGTGTTGGCAAAAGCACTTTTATCGAAGCTTGCGGATTGTCGTTTATTAATAAGGGAAAGAAAATTGCCGTACTGGCCATCGACCCAAGCAGCAGCAGAACCAAAGGAAGTATTTTAGGCGACAAAACCCGAATGGAAAGGTTGAGTGTTAACAACCACGCATTTATCAGGCCCTCATCAAGTGCCGGCACATTGGGTGGGGTGGCACGCAACACACGCGAATCGATAATTTTATGCGAGGCAGCGGGTTTTAACACCATTCTTATCGAAACCGTAGGAGTAGGCCAATCGGAAACGGCTGTGGCACAAATGACCGACTTCTTTTTACTCCTTATGCTCGCCGGAGGCGGCGATGAATTACAAGGTATTAAAAGAGGTATTATGGAAATGGCCGATCTGATTGTAATTAATAAGGCCGATGGTGATAACCTGCAAAAAGCAAACCTTGCCAAACGCGAATATCAAAATGCCCTTCATCTGTTTCCTGCCACTCAAAGCGGATGGAAGCCGGAGGTGGTTACCGCGTCGAGTATCGAGGGCAGGGGATTAACTGAAATAAAAAATATAATTGAAAAATATATCGAACTCACCACAAAAAACGGCTTTCTGTATCACCATCGAAAACAACAACTTATATCTATTATGAAAGAGACTGTTGCTGATGCGTTGAAAGATAATTTTTACAATAACAACCTCATAAAAACCAGTATTGTGCGTTTTGAAGAGAAAATTATGAATGGCGAAATCACACCTTACAAAGCAGCTGACAAACTGTTGGAAATGTATAAAAATAATTTGTAATCATTCTACCCACATTAAACAGATAATTAATAATCAAAAAATGTATTTTTACCCCCGTTAAAAATTTACAGAAATGAAAAAAATAGTATTGTTGTATTGGCCCAAGGGCGGAAACACTGAAAATGCCGCTGAAAAAATTGCCAAAGCATTTGATAATATTGATGTTTTTGACATTAAATCGTTCAACGCTGAAGACATTAAAAATTATGATTTAATCATCACCGGTGCCTCAACCGTTGGGGCCGAAAACTGGGAGGATGCCTCCAACGACAACGAATGGAGCCGTTTGGATTTGGAAATGCGCAAGCAGGATTTATCAAAAAAGTATGTTGCCTTTTTCGGACTTGGCGACCAAGTGCTTTATCCCGACCATTTTGTTGATGTATTAGGTGTTTTTGAAGAGGAATATCAAAATATGAATGCTAAAATTATTGGCAGATGGCCAACGGACGGATACCGTTTTACCGGCTCAGACGGAGAAAAAGAGGGTTTCTTTTATGGCCTTGCCATTGATGAAGACAATGAAGAAGAGCTCACCTCGGAAAGAGCAAAAAAATGGGCTGCCCAATTGCTAAAAGAGATGGGTGAATAATTCAGGGACTTTTAAAAGTTAAAAAAAGCCGCTTCATTTGTTTGATGCGGCTTTTTTTGTTTGATGGAATTTGTGAGTTTGTTTGATTGACGATTGACGATTGACGATTGA
>CAYVWX010000037.1:2562-17543 GCA_964455635.1 uncultured Lentimicrobiaceae bacterium
ATGGCTTCTGAAACCTTTTTACACTTCTTCTCTTTTCGTTGGCAAATGTTTGCTATTTTTATCCGATAAAATTACCCGTTATGATTTCTAAAAAAATTCTTATTATTTATCCCGAGGTTCACGAAACAAAAATTGCCGTTTACCGCAACAATGAACCCATATTTTTAAAAACCATCCGCCATTCGGCAGAGGAGCTTAGCCGCTTTAAAAATGTTACCGACCAAAGCGATTTCAGACTGAAGCTGGTTATGCAGGAACTTGAAAACAATAATGTTAACATGGATGCCATTGAAATGGTAATGGGCCGCAGCGGACTGGTAAAACCGGTTTCACAGGGAGTATATTATATCAATGAAGCTATGGTTCACGATCTTGAAGTGGGTGTAATGGGAATTCATGCAACCAATTTAGGAGGAATAATTGCTTATAAGATTGCTCAAATCCTGGGTAAAAATGCTTTTATGGTAAATCCTGTGGTGGTTGATGAGCTTTCTGACGTAGCCCGTGTTACCGGTCATCCCGCCTTTGAACGTAAGTCGATTTTTCATGCCCTGAATCATAAACACGTTGCCTGTAAATATGCCAAATCGCGCAATCAAAAATACGAAGATTTAAATTTGATTGTTTGCCATATCGGTAGCGGAGGTATATCCATAGGAGCCCATCAAAAAGGCTGTGTTGTGGATGTTAATCAGGCGTTTGACGGTGGCGGGCCTTTTTCGATAACCCGTACAGGCACGCTTCCCATGGGACAACTGGTTGAATACTGTTACAGCGGTGATCACACAAAAGAGGAAGTATTGAAAATGATTCGTGAAGAGGGAGGTTACAAAGCTTATCTCGGCACCGACAACCTCCAAAAAATAAACCGTCTTATTGCCGAAGGAGACGAAAAAGCAAGGGCAATATCATTTGCATTGTCCTATCAGGTGTCAAAAGAAATTGCTTCCCATTATGCTACCCTTGAGGGGGATGTGGATGCCATTATTCTTACGGGCCTTATTTTTAACAGCGACAGGTTTTTAGAAAATGTAAAACGCCGTATTGGCAAAATTGCCCCTATTGCTTTATATCCTGTTGTTAACGATTTTGAAGCGTTGGCAGTGTTTGCCAGCCGTGTGTTGCGTAACGAAATTACCGTGAAAGAATATTAATTTTAATCTTGCCTAACATTAAAAAAAATAAAACCATAAGGCAAATTTTGTTGCTTGCAACAGCACTATTTATAGGGCTTCACGGTTTTACACAAACTTTTTGTAACACACTGGACAAATCTGACAGCGTAAACCATTGGCTTGGAACATCTTTCATCGACAGCACGGTGGCTCATTCAGGACTGTATGCTGCCTACACCGATTCAATACATCCGTATGGTTTGGGTGTTGAGATGTTGTTTCCACCCGGGGTACAAAACAAAAATACGGTGTTAACTGTTAAAGGATATGTTTTTAGCCGTACTGCAAAACCCGATGCTCTTTATGTTGTTTCAATTGAAAACAACGGAGAAACAGCTTTTTGGAAAGCGATTCCGTTAAAAAACATTTTAAGTCAAAAACAAACCTGGACACCTTTTCGGGATTCGGTAACAATACCCGCCGATGTTACTAAAAGCGGCAGGTTGAAGATTTTTCTCTGGAATAAAGGCCGGAAAAGCAAAATATTGGCCGATGATTTTTCAATTTCGTTTAAGCCGCTGCAGAACCCTTCGTTTTTAATGGATGTTGACACCCTTGCCGCATACGTTAGCCTTGCCAGGGGGAAGGTTCTTTTTAAAAACGATTTTTATACAATATGGAACAGAAGTGGTGACGGGTTTTTTGTCAGCGATACTGCCGGAAATCCATTTATAAATTATATTCGCTATTTCCAAAATGAGAAACACAATCGAACAACTGTTAACGGATTTACGTTTTTTCAGTTTGCAGGCAAAAAAAACATGGGAGACAAAACGCGGCTCATTTTTAAAACCCAATCAAAATTTGAAAGGGTAAAGCTTACTTTATACTGTTATAATAACACTCCTCAAATAAATTTGGCTTTAACCATCCGCTATAAAAAAAGTGTGGAAGTAAAACGTTCGGCACTGCTTGTTGATTATGCAATGCCTTTACAGGAGGTGTCTCGTGCCCGGCGCAAATCGGATACGGCCGCATTTCAAACCGAATACTGGCTCGATAAGCAGGGTTTCTCCTGGGGTAATAGTTCAACAGCTATGGCTGTTTATCATTGTCCCGATGTATCATCAATACAAACAAATACAAAAAAACATCTGGCAGTTGTTAACATAGATTACTACAAAGATCACCCTTTTTTAAGATTTCCGTTGGATAACAATGCCTTTGATTACAAAACCGACCTGTCGGGTTCTGTTTACCGAAAAGGAGACAAGGTTAACAAAACTTTTAAAATGTTTGCAGGAATAAAACCTGTTTATTTACCGCGTTTTATGAAAAATCCCCGGGGCTTTTTGGCCACTTATATTTGGACAGAGCATGCTGACTGGGGAGACATCAAAACCCACAGGGCAACTTTTTTCGGTTCTGAAAAAATTATCAATGCCGATAGCGCCACCGGCGGTTTTGTAAAATACGGCATTCCGGTTACCAAAAGTGTTTTTTACGACAATCCCGACAGCGTAACCAATACCGTTGCTTCGGGCGGGTTGTTTAACACGTTGGAATCAGCCATAAAAACCGATTCGGCCTATGCCGGTTTTCTTTTTCAAATCCACCAAAAGGGAGATGAAATTTGCCTGCACACTCCCGAGCAATATACAACCACCCCAACCGGGCTGGAGAGTGCACTGTCGTACATGAAAAAGCATTTTAATTCACCCGTGTGGATTGACCACGGATACAACAATCACAAAGAAAACAACCGTGAAGATTTTGTTTGCGACGGAACCCTGAATTACGCTTCCAATCTTTGGAAAAAATATGGTATCCGCTATTTTTGGAATCCCTATTACGAAGATTATCAAACCTTTTCAAGGTGGGGATTTTTTGGCTCCATCGAAAAAATGTATTGGGGGTATGGCGATTTTTATCCGAAACCCGATTATTGGCAACATCCTTCTCGAACAAACGGTTTTTACCATTGGCCTACCGCCAGTGTGCTTTATATCAGCAGCGAAAATTTGTGGAACTATTTTTTTTCACCCCATCAGTTTAAGGTATTTACCCGAGCCTGGGGTGTGGAGGTAAACCACTGTTATCCTGCCCGGGCAAAGCCCGGAAAAGGCTTTTGGAAATATGCTTCCGACAGCACGGTTGTGGCTATGAAAGGCTTTAACCATACGCTGGCTACCATGCAAAAATTAAAGCTTCAGGGAGTGCTTAACGTTACTACTGTCAGCCGTTTTTTAAATTACCGGCTGGCAACCGAAAAGGTTAGTTATAAAATATTACCCGATGGAAGGGTAAAGGTTACCAATACTTCAGACCACGCTATAAACGGTTTGTCGTTTGCTGTAAAAGCAAAAGCCGTTTTGGTAAACGGCTTAAGGCCTGCACAAAAACAGGCAGGCTCCGATTTAATTTTTTGGTTCGATTTAAAAGCCGGCCAATCGGCTCTAATCAGAGTTGTTGAATGATTTTTGACACCATGATTAATCTTGTATTTGAATCAAAATCAACAAATTAATTTAACAACCTCCCGAAGCAACCTTTTCTTTTTTCTTACGATGTACTTTAACTTTTTTAGCAGGCTTTGATGTAGTGCTTTGGGCTGAAACATTACCCGATTTTTTGGCTACAGCAGCATAATCATATCTTGCTTTGCCTTTTAAACAAGTTCCTTCCGATTTTTTTAAGTCCTCTTTGTGAGAAGCATAATATTGATAGCCACCAAGTAAAACATAAGTGTTTGAATAGCCAATTTGTCTGAAAAGCATCCAGGCACCGTTGGCCTGAAGTTGATTGTCGTCGTAGAAAACCACTTTAACATTATTTTTCTTCCATTGGTCAAGCTGCTTTATGTTTTCTTTGTTAAGCAGGTTAACGGCTGTAATATTAAGTGCTCCGGGAATATGTCCTCTGGCAAAATCAAAACTGTTTCTTATATCCATAAGCACAACATCTCCATCTGTGTTGTTAAGTACTTTTTCCAGTTCGTAAGGATGAAAACAACCTTTATGATTAATAACCATATCAACTGTTTGCTGAGGTGTTAAAGTGTAAGTAAAACGTGGTTTTTTCATGGTTAACCATCCAAAAACAATTACCAGGGCAAATAACAAAATGGTAATTAACGTTCGTTTCGGGTTTCTTTCGTGTACATGCATAACTCTTGTTTTTTAATTGATTAACAGCCTCCTGAAGCAACTTTTTCTTTTTTCTTTCTCCTGACCTTAACTTTCGTCTTTTTTTGTGGTGATGACTTTATTGTAGATCCACCGGTAAAATAAAGGCTTGCTGCCTGCCTGAATCTGTACTTATTAAATTCGGTTTGAGCAGCTGTTTCGGGAGGCATAACCGGTTTAATAATGGTTTCAATCCAATGGTTTAAACCTCCTCTCATAACATACATATTTTTATAGCCTAACCGGGTGGCAATAACCCAGGCCTGATCTGCCATAATATCATCGTTGCTAAAAAATATTACATTCATATCTTCAATGCCAAGGTTTTCCTGTGCATCATCTGTTAAAATATCTTTTAAAGGACAATTGATAGCGCCTGACAGTGTAAATTTATCGTACTCTGCCGGTAAACGCACATCAATTAGTTCCAAGGCAGGGTCTTTTTCGATAATCATTTTAGCCACCTGATCGGTAGAAACGTACCTTGACGGCTGTGTAATTTCCTGAAGCAATGCTTCCGGTTTTACCTGATTTTTAACAACATCGGTTTTTTTTATAAAAAAGGTACCGACAGCTAAAAGCAACATTAATAAGGTAAGAAATAGATAATTTCTGTTCATAATATTAGAATTTATATTCTTTTATGTTTTTTCTAACTTTCTTTTCTATTTCGGCGGTTACCCAAAAGGCTGCCAGGGCAATAACGGTAAAGCCGAAAGCAAACCAGGGTGCAGCAATACCGGTAACATCGGTTAGCGTTACATTTCCCAAATCTCCGCTACTGTAGAAATCAGAAAAGTAAGGAAAAGCTTCGCCAAAGATGAATATACCTATAAACAGGCCTATTGCAAAAAACAGCGCATCGGTTTTTCCGATGGCAATGGCAGTAAAGCTGGTGCCGGGGCAAAAACCGCCCAAAACAAACCCAATGCCCATAATTACGGATCCAAGTATCATTGAGCCCACAAAAGTCGGTAGGATAAATATTTTTGAAAGGTCGAGCCATCCGAAATAATCAAAATAGAGCAATCCTACCATGGCAACAATAACGGCGGTAAAAAACACCCGAAGAACAACAAAGTTATAGCCGTAAAAAACACCGGCTAAATTTCGTGAGGAAGAAAATCCGGAGGCTTCCAAAATAAATCCGAAAGCAATACCTATCAGTATGGCAATTACAAAATTCCAGTCTCCGGTAATAATATCATTTGGTATTAATGGTCCCATTTTATTAATTTTTAAAGTAAAATTATATCCATAGTTTTCTGAAAAAGTATGCTACGGCATAACCCGTTCCGAATATTCCGAGCATAACAATAACGCCACCAAACGAAAACGAGGCCGAGCCTACAAGGGCAGCGCCACTGGTGCAGCCTCTTCCCAGCTGACTACCAAAACCAAACAGGGCGCCACCGAAAACAGCAAAGAACAAGCGTTTTTTACCGGTTGTATGTTTACCGTATTCGATTCTGAATTTTTTAATTCTGCCATATATTACTCCCGACAATAACCCGCCCAATAAAATGCCAAACGATTCAAATACCAGCCAATTATTAAGGGGCGATTTATCTTTGGGAATATATTTGCTGAAGTAAGGGTTGCTTTCGGCATGTTGCGGTGCAATAGTATTTACGGTTGCAACAACAGTACTTTTAACCGAGCCACTGGCCCCCAGCCCTCTGCCGGTAATATAAAAAGTAAGAACTACCAACAGCCCCATCAATACCCCCCCAAAATACGGGTTTAAATAATGAGGTCTTTTATTGTGTTTTTTCTGTTTATTCATTACTCAATAAGTTTTAAATCAATATAAATATCTGGTAATTTGGCCTGCCTCAAGCATTACAAAACGAAAAACGAGTCCGCCTAAAAGTATCAGGAAAGAGGGCAGCCAGCCGGGGACATGGTAACCGCGCAGTTCAAATATTTCCAATGTTGCAGGAAACATTAAACCCAGCAGCACAACAAATATCCAGAATGTAACCGTAAATTCTCCTCCAAGAAACAGGGATGAGGCTTCCAGTGCTGCCTGCGAGCCTGCCTGCAGTCCCATAATCATATGGATGATAAAAAACAACTCGACGAAAATAAAAATCAGGTCGATACGGGTCAGTACTTTCCGCTCGTATTTACTTTTCGACATCCAGACAATGGCTGCCAGTCCGGTTGAAAACCCCGAAACCAAAAACAAAGGTCCTAAAATAGAGGTGTT
This sequence comes from uncultured Lentimicrobiaceae bacterium, assembly GCA_964455635.1. Lineage (GTDB taxonomy): Bacteria > Bacteroidota > Bacteroidia > Bacteroidales > F082 > B16-G9. The sequence continues at coordinate 9,075 of CAYVWX010000037.1, forward strand.
CCATAAGGGGCGGGCATTAAAAGCAGACAAAAGAATTCCGGTATAAACACCTAAGATAACCGATAACAACATCATTACCCAGGCCATTGCTTTCCGGTATTTTTTAACAAAAGCTTCAAAAGTGTCAAGCCATTTAAAAGGCCATTTCCATTTTGGAAACACTTCTTTTACGTAAGTGCCTGCCCATACAATCGATAATGGTGTTATGGCCATCAACACCCAGGCACCCCACGACATAGGCGACTCGAAACGGATAATGGTATAAAGTCGCCAAAAATAGAGTTTATGATGTAAGTCTAAAAACAGTGCTCCCAATCCGATAACAAGCACAAAAGGCACTATCATAGGAGCCCATTTAATGGTTGCGGTCATATCTTTTTCTTTGTGCATCAAATAAAAATAGCCGGCAAAAAAGAGGATGCCTGCTGCAAGGCCACCCAGAAAGAGATAAAGAGGGATTTCCCATGTCCAGAGGTGGAGTGATGGGTCGATATGTGGAATATTACGTCCGCTGACAAATAGTTCTTCTTTCATTTTCCTGACTTTTTAATTAGGTAAGAAAATATAATTGTGGGTTGGTACCGGCTTCGGGAGCCAACACTTTCCATTTTCTGTTTTTCAAAATTTTTGACACATCGCTGTTGGGGTCGTCCAAATCGCCAAAGTGGAGGCAATGGGTAGGACAAACATCCACACAGGCAGGGTTTTCACCATCTTTTACACGGTGAACGCAAAAGGTACATTTGTCAACATACCCTTCGGGATGCGGATAACGGGCATCGTAAGGGCACGATTCGATACAGGCACCGCAACCGATACATTCGTTGTGGGTAACCAGCACAATACCTCCGTCCACAATATGGCTTGCTCCGGTAGGGCAGCAACGCACACAGGGTGCGTTTTCGCAGTGGTTACAGCGCTCCGAGCGAATTTCAATTTCTAATTGTGGGTAGGTGCCGGCTACATTTTCCACGACCCAGTCGCGGCAATAGCCATGGGGCACATTGTTTTCTGTTTGGCAGGCAACTACACAGTCGCCACATCCGACACACTTTTTGGTGTCAACTGCCATTGCGTATCTCATGCTTTAACCTCCTTTCCCGGTTTTTCTTTAAGAAATGTTACAAAATTGCCCCTCATTCCGGTTCCTCCCATGATGGGGTCCATAACAACTTTACTTACTAAATTTGAATCGCTGGCACCATGGCCATAGGCTCTTCGTAATTTTTTATCGGTATGCCCGAAACCATGTACAAGAAATACCGAATCCCATCGTATTCGTTCGGTAACCCTTGCTTTTACAGGGAAATCGGTAACAATTCCATCTTGATTTTTAAGCCAAATATATTGTCCGTTTTCAATATCCCACAGTTTGGCAATTTTCGGATTTATCCACACACTGTTTTCTTTCATCAAATCCCACAGGTTATGGTTGTTCGATGTTCTTGAAAAAGTGTGCATGGGTGCCCTGCCGTAATTTAGTCGATAATATCCGTCAGCAGGTTCTTCGTGATGGGTATAGTTGGGCATGGGGTCGAAACCTTCCATCTCCAGTTCTGTGGAATAGAGTTCTATTTTTCCGGTATTGGTGTCAAACTCAAAATCTTCGAGGTTCTGTAAGAAATAGAGGTCATCATATTTTCTGTTGAATTTTTTAACTCCTATTTTTTTCATCTCTTCCAGCGAAGATCCTACTTTTTTAAGTTGCCAGTCAATTACATCTTCGTAGGTATTGTAATTGAAATAATCTCCCAATCCCAATCGGGTTGCCAGTTCTTTGGCAATCCACCAGCCCGGTTTGGTTTCGTATTTTGGTTCGGCTGCCGGCATTCTTAAGGCGATATAGGGTTCGCGATGAGGCGATGTTCTAATGGGGTCGTATCTTTCGAGATAGGTACATTCAGGCAACACAACATCAGCCAGTTGCACAATATCCATGGGCATGGTGTCGATAACTACTAAAAAGTCGAGGTGGCTGATGGCTTCAAGGGTTTTCTTTTGGTCGGGAAGCGATGCCATGAGGTTGGTTCCGTAAACAATCCAGCCTCTCAAGTGGCAGCTTAAATCGGGATTGGGAATGGTGGCATCACAAATTCCGGTTGAAAGCACCTCGGTAACCAAATTGTATTTTCCGGGCGGATAGGCATCTTTCCACGATTTTTTTGGTTTGGGATAAGGAGGCGAAGGATATTTGGGCAGATGAACTTTTTCGGGGTTGTAAAATCCTCCCCGGCGCCCCCACGAACCCAGTAAAGCATTTAATATGGCAATGGCTCTGGAACGCTGCGTGTCGTCGCCATACCAGGTAACATGCCTTCCGGGATGTACTAAAACAGAAGGTGATGCTGCAGCCATTTCGCGTGCTGTTTCACGAATAACATTCGGGTCGATGGTGGTAATTCCGTATGCCCATTCGGGGGTCATTGATTTTACATGCTCCTTTAACTCTTTAAAACCATACGTATATTTTTCGACATAACTTTTATCGTAAAGTTCTTCATAAATTATTACATGTGTCCATGCAAGCAACAGGGCAATATCGGTAGCCGGTTTTATGGGTAGCCAATATTTTGATTTACTGGCTGCTGTACTAAAACGGGGGTCAACGGTTATAATGGTAGCCCCCTGGTCGATGGCCTGCGACATTTCCTGAATTTGGCCGTTATGCATGTTTTCGCCAATGTGCGAACCTATTAATACAAGGCATTTGGTATCACGAATATCGGTTCTTTCGGGCGACATTACATCTTCGCCATAGGTAGCTGTAAAAGCAACCTCACGAGGGCCTCGACACTGTGCAAATGAGGGGGCTGTAATATTTGGCGAGCCGAAAGCCCGTACCAGATGACTAAAATGTTTGCCTCCGGTACCATGTGAAAACAGCGCCAGACATTCGGGGCCGTGCTCCAAACGAAGTTTGTTCATTTTTTCAGCAACAAGATTCAATGCCTCATCCCAGCCGGCTTTTCTAAAATATTGTGTTCCGTCGGCTCTGGTTTCTCTAATAAGCGGTGTTTGTAATCTGTCCTCATCATAATACATGCCTACCCCACCGGTGCCTCGCGGACAAAACCGGCCGTTGCTGTGCGGGTCGTCTTTATTACCAATTATTTTTCGTATGTTTCCTTTTTTATCCACATAGGTAAAGCCTGCGCATTTCCAAAAGCAAACCTCACAAAAAGTAGGATAATTGGTAAGTTCTTCATCGCTTACCGGAGAGGTGTCGCCATTGGCAACAAACTGTGCGGCAACACTGTCCCAACTTAAAGCATGGAGCCCAAGGGCAGCAGCACCTGTGCCGGCAGCTGTAATTTTTATGAAGTCCCTTCTTGTTTTCATAACTGTTTATTTTATATCGTTGATGTTATCAACTCTATACATAGAAATTACGTGTATATATATGTACAGATGTTTATATGATATTTTTCACAAAAATATGTAATAAATCATGATTATTCAATCTTGCCAGGGAAATTGTAAAATTTTATATCAAACGGATAATCAGTTATTTAAAGAATTTTACCTGAAAAAGCGTATTCTTAACTTTACTGACATATAATATGTTATATGTTTTATTTGAAAAGAAAATAAATTAGCCTTTTTTTTATTTAAGTATTTCAGTTCCAATTTGCAACAAGCTAAAACGGCAGAAACGGATAGGATGTATTACAAAGAGTTATGTAAAAAAAAAGGCTGCCAAAATCGGCAGCCCCTTCCTTTTATAAACCAATATATAATTTAAACCTGATTTTCTTTTTTAAGTTCTTCTTCGGCAAGTTTTTTATCGGTTTTGTCAACTATATACCCCTCAACTCCAACTATTTTATCATCTTCCACCACCGGAGTCATAGTTATTGAGTGGTAACCTATACTGCCATCTTTACAATAACGACGGGTAATGCCTAACGGGATTGTTTTTCCGGACAATACTTTTTCAAACGACTCTTTCAGCTTGATAAAATCTTCTTTTGTACGGCTCAGCGAATAGTGTTTTCCGACAATTTCATCTTTCGAATCATATTTATACAACTTTAGATAGGTGTTGTTTATTTCCTGATAAAAGCCATCTTTACCTAAACGGAAATAGCCAACGCTTTCGGATTTTGACAGTTGTTCGTAAAACTCGTTGGTAGTATGTCCGGAAGAAAGTTTTCTTTCCAGGGCTTTTTCTGCTTCAACCTGCGGTGTAATATCAATAATAAATCCTTCAAGGGCAATTATATTGCCTTCATTATCTTTTACGGGTGTAGCCGAAACCGTGTGGTAGCCAATGGTACCGTCTTTACAAACACGCTCAACCCTTTCGCCCGTAACGGTTTCACCCGAAAGAATTTTATTTACAAGTTTTGTAATTTGCTTTTTACCTTCAGGCGTTCTGTCGAGGGTAACATGGGAGCCAATTACCTCTTTTTTATTGGTACACTTGTAAAGCTTTAACCATACATCGTTTACTTCCTGATACTTTCCATCTTTACCTATACGAAAATACCCCACATTTGAAGAAAGTAATTTTTCGCGTAAGCGGGTTGATTCGGTATTGATACCCAATTTTTCCACAACATCTTCAAAAGCGGTTTCAAACATACCCTCTTTTTCAATGGTACCTCTTCCGCTGATACCTTTTCGGCTTGCTATTAAGGCTACTTTAAGATTTTCTTCAAGGGCTATTTCGGCATCTTCATCCGACATCTCTTCCCATCCGGTAAGCATGGCTTTAATGGCTGAAAGAGGTTTGTGCCCGGTTGTGGTAAGGTAAACATGCCCGATTACAAAACCCAACAGCAAAAATGCTCCTATTGTGTGCCAATAGGCTACGGGTGTTAAACTACCCACGGCGCTTTGGTCAACCAGACCAACATAATACATATACACCAGTCCGCTAAGCACAACAACAGGTATAATTAAAACGCGAAGCCCCAGATAGGTTAATCGCTGTAACGGATTAAATTTGTTATAAACCGTTTTACGGGTAGGGTGAGGCGCATTGCTAAATATGCCGGTAATGTAGTATTTTATTTGTGCTTTTAACATTTCCGTTGAGGGCACATACTGTCTCCATTCGCCGGTAGTCATATTCCAAAACTGGGTAAAAACAATGAGTATGATAAATGCCCAGGCAAGGTTACGATGAATTAAAACCGCTTCATCGTATCCCATTAAGGAATAGGTGCCATGTACCTCGAATCCGGTAACTGCCAATAACAATATTAACAATGCCTGCGTCCAGTGCCAAAAACGTTCGTAACCTTTATATATTAATACTTTTTTCATTTTTTGCTACTTTAAAAATTAATGTTGTTTTTTCGATCCTGCAATTCTAAGGAACCCGTGTATGCTAACTCCGAGTAATACCAGTATGAGGAACAATAATCCGGCATTATCGAGTAATGAGCTGTGATCTCTTCCGGGTAAATAAAATCCGGTAAGATTTTTCAGTCTGCTGTCAGTGGCATTGTGACAATCGGCACATTGCAATGCTTTTTTTGATTGCGAAACTTCGTGGTTTAACGGCCATAATGTTGCTGTTTTAATAAAGCCGTATTTATGGCTGTAGGGTAAGTTAAGGTAATTCATGCCCGCATTAATTGAAGCATCCCAATCGTAATCGGCCCAAAGAGCGTTACTGCCTTTAATTTTACCGGCTAATTTAGGTTGAACAAGGGTTTTGTTTACCACATCGTAAGGTTGTTTACCACGCATAATTTTAACAGGCCATATTTTTGACGGACTGCCGGAATCTGCCGGACTGTAATGGTCGTGATAGGAGCCAAAGAGGGGGTTAAGTACAAGGGTTTTGGTAGTATCTTTTATTTTATCGGTAATTAAAAAGTGGTTGGCTGTTCCGTTAAACCAGATGTATTCGGGTTTTACATTTTTCTTCAGTACAGCGGTGCCGTGACGCGAATCGTATTCAACTTCAACATCATGATAGGTTACTCCATTGAAAGTATAGGTTGAATCGGGCAACATCTTTTTAAAGATGGGCTTGCCGTTTTTATCCATTTTTGCTGCTGTTGACCAATCCCAAATAATTTTAGTGGGTTTAACTTTGGCATATTCGGTAATATGGCAGGTTTGGCAGGCAATGGTTTTGTAATGGTCGTTAAGCAGTTTGCTTTTATGGGGTGCGGCTGTATGGCACTCTTCGCATGTTGCCCTGTTGCTGTTTGATGAGGATACTGAATACAGCTGACCTGATATTTGATGATTGTGTGTTTTATGACAATCGGTACACTGCATATTCTTGCCGTATTTACCCACGCCCATATGCACATCAACATCACCGTTTAATCCTGTATGAGCACTCAGTAAGCCCATTTCGAGGTCACCGTGTTTTACATTGTTGCCTCCGCCACCGGTAAAATGGCAGCTTCCGCAGTTGTTTCGTTTCGGCAGATTTACATGTTGAGCCACGTAACTCAAATTAACATCGATGCCGGGAGCTCCCGAACCAGGCAGGTTGGGACCCATGCAGGGATTTGATTTGTGGTAAGTCTTTGTTCCGTCGTGACAAACCAAACAATCGATGTTGTTTTGATTGTTAAAATCGAAATTTTTATCGCCATAACCATATCCGGCATGACACATTGAACATAATTTTTCGTTTGAGTTTACTCCAATGCAAAAGTTGTTCAGTAAATTCTTTTTTCCCAGGTCGAACATGCCACGTCCCGGAATTGAATCTGCTTTATGCCACTTCCAATGTTCGGTTTTCATAAACTCTTTGCCTCTTCCGTTGTGGCAGCTTAAACAAGCTTCGGTAACTTCCGGACCACTTTTAAAATCTTTTTGCAGCACGGCAAATTTTGAGTGATCAACGGGTATGGAATCGTGCTTAAGATTAATTTCCGAAGACGGGTAATAATCTTTGTCTTTATCACCATTATAATTAAAAACAATCCACAGAATAATAATCCATGGAATGATGATGATAAGAATTATTTCTAATACTTTTTTCATAGGTTTTTGTATTTTGTTGACGGCTACAAATTTATAACTGAAACTTTATAACAACTAACATCTCAGTTATTTATATTTCATTTAAATATGTTAGATATTTAAATTATTATGCATGCACAATAAATTGTAATTCTGTTTCTTAGGAGGGCAGAAAATGAAATATGCCGGAGGAAAAGTTTGCCTGCTAATTTAGAAAGTGCTCTAAATATGTTTGTCCAGATAGTATTTAAACTCGGGAAGCCTTTTTTCGTCGCAATGTTTTGAATAAATTGCTATAAAATTCAATACACGGTTACGGCGTGGCAATGAGGCATAAGCAGCATTAAACATATTAAATCCACAGTTGTTTTTTATTTGCTCCACTATCTTTTCAAACTTTTCAAATTCAATGTTTTCAGGCAGGCTGACAAAGTGCCGATTGGTGTCGTTTACATCGGCGTAAACACCTTCTTCAATGGGAGTTAATTCGGCATGTTTTTTAAAATGGACAATGCTGTTAAAAGGTTTAATGTGTTTTGTGTGTTTGATGAACTCAATATTTAAATTTTTAAGATCATCTAAAAACGGTTTTATGCTTTCAACTTCCCGTGTTCTTATTCGTATGCCGTTGTGCTGTTCGTTTAAAAAAATTAGTTGGCCCGGCGAAATATGAAGATTAATCTTTAATTCGTTTCGAACTTTAAATGAGTGTTGAATAACCCAATCCTGGAAACAGGTTACGGGATGTTTTGTTATAATATAAAGGTGGTGGTCGCTGGCATGTGCTAAATTTTCGGGAAAACCGTTTTTTGAAAAATAACCGGGCTCGGGATCGGATTCAAGAATTAAAACTCCATCTTTGGTTGAAAAAGGAGAAAGTGCCATGTCCAACCGCTCGGCAAAGCAAACGTAACCTTCTATATTATTGCTATTCATGATTAGGTTTTTTTAATATATATAATACATGCAAATGTATTGTATATTTTACTAATAACGAATATAAATAAAGGTTATAAAAAAGCCCCTGAATTGTTTAGTAGCCCTGTGGACAGCATCGCATTATTTTACAGCAATGGTTTCTATTTCAATCAATACGCCCAAGGGAAGTTCTTTAACGGCAAAAGCGGCACGTGCGGGGGGATTGGCCGGATAGTACCGGGCATATATTTCGTTCATGGCGCCGAAATTTTTCATATCGCTAAGCAGGCAGGTTGATTTAACCACATTTTCAAAGGTGTAACCTGCCTTATCCAAAATTGCTTTTATGTTTTCCATTACCTGTATGGTTTGGGCGGCAATGTCGCCATCCACTATTTTACCGGTTTCAGGATTTAAAGGTACCTGCCCCGAAATAAAAAGCATTCCGTTTATTTCGACAGCCTGACTGTACGGCCCAATGGCTTTGGGGGCATTTGGGGTGTTTATAATGTTTTTCATGTGTTTATAATTTTGTAATTACTTGATATATTGCGCTTTGTTTTGTCATGATTTTCGGCTTCGCCATCGAAAATCACGCCAAAACAGGTAACG
>CAYVWX010000038.1:0-17530 GCA_964455635.1 uncultured Lentimicrobiaceae bacterium
GTCATTTGGCCTCCTTGCGTCGGCTGTCAATTGCTTTCGTTGGTTACAGGGTACAGTTGTAGTGCTTTATAAGCCGGACGGTATCCGTGGGAACTTAAATCGGCAAAAGAATATATTTACCTGCGAATTACACGAATTGAAATGTTTTATGCTAATGCACTTAAAAATCTATGGTATGGGACTATATGTACAAAAATCCCGCCAAAACATATGTACCATATTTTATTTTCTATAAATATTACGCTCCTCCGGAGGTTATAATCATGAGAGTCTTATTTTAGTAAAGTGTCTTTTTTTTGCGGGGGTAAAGCACATTACCATTATTAATGTTGTAGTAATACACCTTGACAGGCAGGTTCTTGTAATATACTTGTGTAGGTTTTAAAATAAAGCATTTAACATGAATGATGACCTTTTGATGACCCCAAAAATTTTGTTTATCAATGGGCATATTGTTAATTTGTACAAAAAAATGAAAAAGTGCTGCTTTTTAGAGAATGGTTTTATGCTAAAAAGTTTTGAATTTAACATTATTAAAATACCGTACATGAAAAAACTTTATTATTTAACCTTTGTTTTTTTACTTGTTGCTAATTTTGTTTTAGCACAACAAACCAAAAAAAATAAACTTTCGGTAAACTCTCAAAAGAAGAGTTTTTATTCTGTTCAGAAAAAGTTTTACAATCATTGGAAAGAGGAACACCTTTCATCTGCAAGTCAGTTTGCACAAGAGGGTGAAGAGGAGGAAGAGTCGGAACTCACACATTTTAAACGATGGGAATGGTATTGGGAAAACAGAATTGATCCGGTAACCGGTGCTTTTCCCAAAACCCGAGCATCCGATATTATCAGGCAACGTGCCTTTTCGGGAAACGGAAGCAGAAGTGCATCGGGTAACTGGTTGAGCCTTGGCCCCTCATCCTCTCAGGGAGGATATGAAGGCCTTGGAAGGCTGAATTGTATCGGGTTTCGCGAAGGCGACAACAACACCTATTACGTGGGTTCTCCTTCGGGAGGCTTGTGGAAAACCACCGACGATGCAGCCACCTGGACAGCCGTAACCGATAATAATCCTGTATTGGGAGTAAGCGATGTAATTGTTCTGGCAGGAAATAGCACCTCTTCCGACACACTTTATATTGCTACAGGAGACAGAGATAAAGGCTCTATCTCCTCCTTTGATGCAGGTCAGGATAACGATAACAACAGTATCGGTGTGCTGAAATCCACCGACGGAGGTGCAAACTGGAGTGCTACGGGATTAACATACAACGCATCGCAGGGAAAGGTTATTTACAGATTACGGATTTCTCCCGACAACCACAATATTCTTTTTGCAGCAACTAACGACGGTTTGCTTAAGTCAACCGATAAGGGAAATACCTGGACAATGCTGACCTCAACGGTGTTTTACGATTTGGAATTTAAACCCGGAGATGCACAAACCATGTATGCGGGCTCTTATAATTACGGTGATATTTATGTTTCCACAGACGGGGGTAGCACCTGGAGTCAAACGCTTTCCACGCCGGGGTCAAGGGTTGCCCTGACAGTTTCTCCTTCTCAAGCAAATTGGGTTTATGCTATCGTGGTTAAAGATGATGGTTTGTACAATTTTTATAAATCGGAAAACAGTGGGCAGACCTTTATTGCACTGTTTAATTCGATTAACCTGTTAGGGCGCTATTGTAACGGTTCGGGAGGCGGCCAGGGTGATTACGACCTTACAATTGCCGCCGACCCGAACAACGCATATATTGTGTATGTTGGAGGTATTAATACATGGAAAACGGCAGATGGAGGAAACAGTTGGAATATAGTAAACTATTGGGAGGGTACTTGTGGCGGTTCCGCGCAGGAAGTGCATGCCGATAAACACCGTCTTGCCTTTCAAAACGGTTCGTCAACTTTGTTTGAATGTAATGATGGTGGTTTGTACAAAACCGCTGACGGCGGCCAAACTTGGGAGCACAAGGGAAGTGGTATTGTTACCGGCCAGATATATCGCTTTGATGTTTCGCAAACCGTTGCAGGAGACGTTATTGCAGGACATCAGGACAATGGCACCAAATCGGTTAACGCCGGAGTTTGGGAAGATGTTATTGGTGCCGACGGCATGGATTGCATTATCGATTATACCGACAACAATGTTCAATACGGAGAAATTTATTATGGACAATTATCCAAAACAACCAATCATTGGGCTAGTTCCAGTATAATAATGCCCATTGGTGAATCTTCCTTGTCGCAATGGATTACACCCATTGCCATTGACCCTGTTGATCATAATACCATTTATTATTCCAATACGGCTTTTAGCATTTCCCACGATGGCGGTACAACATGGCAGGCTTACAGCTATTATTACAGTGAATTTGCCATAGCACCCTCAAACACCAATTATATTTACGGTGTTACAAAACCTACAGGCAGTCATTTTGCCCGAATTTACAAAAGTACCGACGGCGGCGCCACACGAACAGAAATTACAGGTGACCTGCCCGTAAGATATGCCAACTTAACTTATGTAACGGTAAAATACAACGACGAAAACACCGTGTGGGTTACCATGGGCCAGTATAATAATTACAGTGTTTACGAAACCACCGACGGAGGTACAACCTGGAAAGATATTTCTTACGGACTGCCGCCGGCACCGGTTATGTGTCTGGTTCAGAACCGTCAAAACACATCGGTTGATGAACTTTATGCAGGAACCGATGTGGGCGTTTATGTAAAATACGGATCAGCGCCGTGGGAGCTTTTCAGTAACGGCCTGCCCAATGTGGTGGTAACGGAACTTAAAATGTATTACGATGATAATACCCCTTCAAACAGTAGGGTAAAAGCTGCAACGTTCGGGAGGGGAGTGTGGGAGTCTGATCTTTATACTTACACTCCCGGCAGCCCTGTGGCAGATTTTATTGCCGATGATACCGTACCTATCTTAAATCAAACGGTGTTGCTGAGCGATTACTCGTCAAAACAACCTACCTCGTGGCAATGGACAATTACCCCTTCCACTTATATTTTTGTGGATGGCACCAATGCCAATTCGCAATATCCTCATGTGCAATTTCAGGCTGCCGGTGATTACACCATTCAGTTAACGGTTTCAAACGGTTCCGGCTCCGATTCAAAAACGCGTACCAATTATATAACCGCCGGACTGTATCATCCTTATTGCGATGCTTCGGGGGGAGGAGATTTATACATCAGCGGTGTTCAGTTGGGCGACATCAATAATACAGGTACTTCATCCGACGGATACCACGATTATAAATCCTTTTCTACCGACTTGTATCAGGGTCAGGCTGAAATTCCCTTAACCGTAACCTGCGGCAATACTGATTCAGGAAGTGATCTTGCAGTTTGGGTTGACTGGAATCGTGATGGAGATTTTTACGGAGACAATGAAAAAATTGTGTGTGAAATCGACAACGGCGGCAGCGGAACCTATCATTTCGATGTGCCTTTGGATGCCGATACCGGGCTTACCGTAATGCGGGTGAGGACAAAGGAATATTATAATAGCTGTGGAGATCCTTGCGGCGAAACTACCAAGGGTGAAGTGGAAGATTATACCATTAAGGTAACGGAAATGCCTGCATGTCCGCCACCTTCATACCAAACCGAAGATAATATTTTGGCCACATCAGCAGATTTAACCTGGTCGCAGATTGGAAATATAAGTTCATGGGATGTGCGTGTTGTTGCGGCAGGCACCGACACTACCGGACTCTCATACACCACCGTGGCAAACCAAACGCTCACTGTTGACACCCTGACCATGAGTACCGCTTACGACTGGTATGTACGCTCTTCCTGCGGCTCAATTTGGATAGGGCCTCATACTTTCACCACTTCCTGTTCAAGTACCACCCAGCCTTACAGTGAAAACTTTGACGGAGTTACCGTTCCCGACCTGCCCGGTTGTTGGTCGAAACTGGAAGCCAACGGTAACGGTTATACCTTTGTGGAAACCGTAAGTTCCGGTGCGCAATCATCGCCAAACTGCGTTAGGTTTTACAATTCTAACGACAGTGCAGCCATTGAAGTGTTGGTAACGCCCCAGTTTACCGATCTTCCGTTGCAGCAAAATCAGGTAAGATTTTATGCAAAAGGTTATAATGGCAACGAGCGGCTTATAGTCGGTTCTTTAACGCGGCCCGACAGCCTGCCTACGTTTACCCCGTTTAAAACCGTTTTGCTAACCGATTCCTATGTTGAATATACGGTCATGTTCGGGGCTTCGTTCGATAAAAACGATACCTACATTGCTTTTAAATTGGGTACCGGAGATTATTACCAGTCGATTTATCTTGATGATTTTGTTTATGAACCTATGCCTGCCTGTCCGCCACCGTCGGACTTGACAGAAGATGATATAACTTCCGACGGCGTAACTTTGTCGTGGTTGGAAAACGGACAGGCTACATCGTGGGACTTAAGAATTGTTCCGCAGGGCACCGACACAACAAACCTGTCGTATTCAACGGTTACCAACGATACCATAACGGTGGATACCCTTTCGGCAAACACTGCATACGATTGGTATGTAAAGGAACATTGCGGCAGTGTATGGTCGGCAAAAGCAGCGTTTACTACGAATTGTAACACCTATTCGGCAACATTTAGCGAAAATTTTGATGCTGTTACCACGCCGGAATTACCTGAGTGCTGGAGCAGTATGGTTATTTCAACTAACTATTACGTTAAGGTGGAAACATACGGCTATTATGCCCATTCTTCTCCCAATACGGTGCGGATGTCGGACGGTTCTGATGCGAATGATGTTATTATGCTTATTACGCCCGAATTAAGTGATTTAACATCAAAACAGAATCAAATAAGGTTTTTTGCCAAAAGCAGCAGTGCCGATGAACAACTTGTGGTAGGCACCATGACCAATCCGGCCGATACAGCCACATTTACATCGTTTACCACCATTGATCTTTCCGATACTTATTCTGAATATACGGTAATGTTCGGCAGCACTTACACAGGTGACGGTACTTATATTGCTCTGAAGCATGGAGTTCAGGTCAGTGGAAGTTATATTTATATTGATGATTTTGTTTACGAACCCATGCCCGCCTGTCCGCCCCCTTCCAATCTTCAGGAAACCAACATACAGCAAACATCGGTAACACTTGCATGGGACGAAAACGGTTCGTCCTCAAACTGGGATGTAAGACTTGTTCCCAAAGGCAATGATACGACAGGTGCCCCTTACACAACTTTTTCTGAACATGTTATCATTATTGATACGCTTACTGCAAATACATGGTACGACTGGTATGTCAGGACTACCTGCCCCAGTGAGTGGGTCAAAAGTACTTTTGTGTCCGGATGCGGAACTTATGACGCACCCTTTTCAGAAAATTTTGATGCAGAAACTGTTCCTGAAATACCACATTGCTGGTCAACTATTGTGGATTCTTATACCACCAGTGCCAAAATAGAAACGCTTACATCGCAATTTCCCAATTCAAGTCCTAACCATGTTGTTTTGGATAATTATAGCGACAATAACGCTACCTTGTTACTCATCACACCCGAGATAACCGATTTGGCTACCCAATTGAACCAGATTGAGTTTTATGCAAAGGCAGGCGATGATGGCGACAGTGTAATAGTGGGAACCATGTCTGACCCGGCGGATGCTTCCACATTTACTGCTTTCAAAACAATTACTCTGACCTCAAATTATGAGCACTACCTTGTTATGTTTGGCACCACTTATTTATTGTCCGACAGTTATATTGCCTTTAAACACGGTCTCGGTGGTACCTACAGGAAAATATATATTGATGATTTTCAGTATAAAAATATGCCGTTGAATCCACCCCCTTCCGATTTGTATGAAGATACCATTACACAAACTTCGGTTTATTTGGGCTGGACAGAAAACGGTACAGCTACACAATGGGATGTACGTATTGTAACAGAAGGGGCAGACACATCAGGTGTTGCTTACGCGGTTACGAGCAGCAATCCTTTTAAGGTTGATACCTTAACGGAAAATACCCGTTACGAGTGGTATGTTAAGGCTCACAACGGTGAAGTTTGGGGCGGCCCTTCCAATTTTGTAACCGATTGCGGCGCTTATACTGCCCCCTATACCGAGAATTTTGATGGTGTTACAGCTCCTGAAATCCCGCACTGTTGGAGCACTATAGTTTCTTCAACACAAACCAGTGCCGTGATAGAAACCAATACTTCGGGCGAAAATTCTTATCCCAATCATGTAATGTTGTATAATTACGCCGATAATTCCGCCGGATTATATCTTATTTCACCTCAGTTCAGCGATTTGACGTCACAGCAAAACCAAATCAGGTTTTATGCCAAAGGGGCCTCTTCGGGATTTACCCTTATTGTCGGTACCATGTCCGACCCGGGTAATGCTTCTACTTTCACCGGATACGATACCATCACTTTGACCAACAGTTATGTCGAATACTCATTATTTTTTGGTGTCGGTTATACGCTTAACGATGAATATATAGCTTTTAAACACGGTTTGGGAGGTACCTATCGACGTATCTATCTTGACGACATCGTCTATGAATCCATGCCCCCGTGTCCACACCCTACCGGGCTGACATCCAATAATATTACACAAACATCGGCTGCGTTAAGCTGGCTTGAAAACGGAACTGCTACCTCCTGGGATATACGTATTGTTGAACAGGGAGGGGATACTGCAGCTGTTCCTTTTGCCACTACGGCAAACAATCCTTTTACCGTTGATACACTGTCAGCGGCCACATATTATGACTGGTATGTTCGTGGCAGTTGTGGCGGAGCATGGGAAGGCCCTGCTACTTTTTTAACCGATTGCGGCTCATATACAGCCACTTTGACCGAAGATTTTGATGGTGTTACTGCGCCTGAACTACCGCTTTGCTGGTCGGCAATAAATAACTCCACTTATCCAAACAGTACTAAAGTGGAAACTTATACCTCAACATATCCCAATTCATCTCCCAATCATATTTATATGTACAATTACTATGATAATTCAGCCGAACTGCTGCTTGTATCTCCGCAATTCAGCGATTTAACTGCTCAGCAAAACAAGATAACATTTTATGCCAAAGGATACTCAAGCGGTTATAGTTTAATAGTGGGTACTATGTCGGATCCGGCCGATCCCGCTACTTTTACACCCTATCAAACCGTTAACCTGACAAATGCTTATGCACAATATGCGGTATATTTTGGTGGAGGATATACCGGAACGGATGAATACATTGCTTTTAAACACGGACTTGGAGGTACTTACAGGCGTATCTATTTGGATGATATTTCTTATGAACCCATCACGGAGTGCCTTGAACCGACGAATCAGGCAGCTCAGAACATTGACGGCAATACCGAAAGACTATTATGGACAGAGCAGGGTGTTGCCACTTCGTGGGATGTAAGGCTTGTGTTATACGGAACCGATACCACCGGGTTGCCATATGCTACGGTGGCTTCAAAACCGTTGGTTGTGGATACGCTTACTCCTTCTACGAGTTATAGTTGGTATGTACGGCCTGTTTGTGGCGGAACCTGGGCAGGCCCCGACAATTTTACCACCGATATTGCCAATATTACCTCTTTTCCTTATGCCGAAGATTTTGAAATGTCGGTTCCTCCAACCAACTGGTCAAGCGAAATTGTTACCAACGGAGCTACATCTCCTTTGTGGACAAGATATAACAGCTCCAATTATCCGGCTGCTTCAGCTGCTGAAGGTTCGTACATGGCCCACTTTAACAGCGCATCGGCATCAGCAGGTACCATGGCGCGTTTGATAACGCCTCCGTTTGATTTTAGCGGACTAACTGAAGCCGGGCTCACATTTTGGTATTACCATTATCATAATAACAGCGGAACCGGTACCGAAGGTATTCATGTTCAGGCATCGGCAGATGGTAACTCGTGGACTGATGTGGTTCCGGTAATTCTACGGCAGGCAACCCATTCGGGTTGGAGCAAATATGCTGTTAATCTGAAAGATTATACAGGTAACCCGAGTGTGAAATTATGTTTTTTTGCCAATAGTGCCCATGAGCTGAACCAATACATCGACAAAGTAACTGTTTATGGTGATTTGCCTGCCACTGCAACGTGGAGCGGAAGCACCGACAGCAGTTGGTATAAATCGGGTAATTGGAGTACAGCTGATATTCCTTTCGATTCAACGGATGTTATCATTCATTCGGGTTTAACTTATTATCCGGTTATATCCACTCCGGGTGCTGTTTGTAAAAACCTTTTGATAGAATCGGATGCCAATGGTGATGGTGCTTTAAAGGGTTCGGAAAACATTGTTGTTTCAAATTCGGCTACCGTTAAAAGATTCCTTACTTCCGGAAAATGGCATGAAGTTGCCGCCATGGTGGATAATTCTACCGTTAACAGTTTCTATTTTAATGGTAATCCCAGTGTGTGGATGAATGAATTTGACGAACCTACAAGCACCCGTGTTCCTGTTATACAGTTATCCACTCCTTTAGTGATAGGTAAAGGTTACGAAGCCTGGATTGACGCCGGTAGTGATACGGCGGTTACTTATTCCGGAGTTATTCATAGCAGCGATGTTATGGTTTCACTTTCATATACACACGATACATTGGGATACAACCTTTTGGGAAATCCGTTCAGCTGTCCCATAAAATTCGGACAGGGTTCATGGAATTTTGCGGGATGTGATGAAACAGTGTGGGTTTGGGATCCTGTTATCAGCAATTATCGTTCAGCAACAAGTGCCGGAGGTTCGCTTCCGGGAAAAGTGATACCTATGGGGCAGGCCTTTTTTGTGCATGCAAACAGTGCCGGAGGTTCGCTGGTAATTCCAGCCGATTCCCGTATTATTTCAAGTCAGGATTTTTATAAGGCGGGGGCAGGATCATCGGGAGGTGATGAAATCAGACATTTTACTTTGACGGTTCAAAAAGGTGAAAAAGCCGATTTTGTGTGGTTTGGGTTTGACAACAGCTATACGGAGCATTATGACAGAAATTACGACTCACGTAAAATGAAAGGGGGTGTTGATGCACCTCAAATGTATTCAGTTGATGGAAATGATAAATTCATGGTGGATGCGCTGCCTTTGCTAACCGACGGCAATAACTTGATAAGACCGTTGTTTTTTACCGCCGGCGAAACGGGAGAACACAGGATGATTGCAGTTGAAACAAACAGTTTAAGAGATATAGAGGTTGTTCTTGAAGATAGAGAAATCGATTCATTGCAGTTGCTGAATAAAATTGATGAGTATAATTTTTATGCCAACCAAGGTAACTATCCCGACAGGTTTGTGTTGCATTTTAATTATCACTTTAACGGAACCGATACTCAAAATGAGCATAAGGACATATCGGTTTATGCTTACGAAAACAATATTTATGTTTCAAGCACTGGTAAGTGGGCAAATGTTGCTAAAAACCTGAAACTGTTCGATATTACAGGCAGGCTGTTGATGGATAAAAATCTTGGAGCATCATCGTACAGCAAGGTTTTGGTTCCCCTTGCCAATGCCATTGTAATTGTTCGAGTTGAAAGCAATCGCAATGTTATTACAAAAAAGGTATTTGTTAAATAATGAGGTTTTAAAAAATGAATAGTTAATGTAAAAGTTAATTACTCCCTTTAGTTAAAGGATGCAGGTGTAGTGCTTTATAAGCCGGACAGGCATCTTTTGGAAATAAAAAAACGCCTCCGTTACGGAGGCGTTTTTTTATTAAGCATTTTTAAAAACCAGCTTTTCGTGTTCAACATCAATCAGAATCTTATGATCTTTTTCCACTTCGCCGGACAGAATCATTTTCGACAGTTCGTTGAGAACCATGCGTTGGATAACCCGTTTAAGCGGCCGGGCACCAAATTGGGGGTCGTAACCGCTGTTAGCCAGTTTGTCAATCGCGGCATCGCTGATTTCGAGGTTGATGCCGTTTTTGGCAAGCATGGTTTTTACCATTTCAAACTGCAGTTTAACAATATCATGAATTTCGTTTCGCGATAGCGGTTTAAACATAATAATTTCATCAATCCTGTTTAAAAACTCCGGACGGATGGTTTTTTTCAGCAGTTCAAACACTTCGTTTCTGGTTTTTTCAATAACCTCTTCTTCATTGGATTCGGTTATTTTGCCAAATCGTTCCTGAATGATGTGCGACCCGATGTTGGAAGTCATAATGATAATGGTATTTTTAAAATCCACTACTCTTCCTTTGTTATCGGTTAGTCTGCCGTCGTCGAGTACCTGAAGAAGTATGTTAAACACATCGGGATGTGCTTTTTCTATTTCGTCGAGCAACACAACCGAGTAGGGTTTACGACGAACAGCCTCGGTCAGCTGACCGCTTTCAT
This sequence comes from uncultured Lentimicrobiaceae bacterium, assembly GCA_964455635.1. Taxonomy (GTDB): domain Bacteria; phylum Bacteroidota; class Bacteroidia; order Bacteroidales; family F082; genus B16-G9. The sequence continues at coordinate 10,369 of CAYVWX010000038.1, forward strand.
CGTAGCCCACATATCCGGGAGGCGCTCCCACCAGTCGTGATACCGAATGACGTTCCTGATACTCCGACATATCGATTCTGACCATAGAGTTTTCGTTGTTAAACAGAAACTCGGCCAAAGCCTTTGCCAGTTCGGTTTTACCCACTCCGGTTGTGCCCAAAAATATAAACGAGCCAATAGGCCGTTTGGTGTCCTGTAATCCGGCACGGCTTCGGCGGATGGCATCGGCAATGGCACCAATGGCATCTTCCTGGCCTACCACCCGTTTATGGAGTTCATCTTCGAGGTGGAGCAATTTTTCGCGTTCGCTCTGCAACATCCTGCTTACGGGTATTCCTGTCCATCGCGACACTATTTCGGCAATCTCTTCGGCGGTAACTTCCTCATTAATCATGGGTTTGTCACCTTGCAGCTCAACCAGTTTTTGTTGAAGTTCTTCAATTTGCTGTTCCGAAGCCTGTATTTTACCGTATCGCAGCTCGGCAACTTTTCCAAAATCGCCATCACGTTCGGCGCGTTCGGCCTCCAGCTTAAAATCTTCGATGTCTTTTTTCAGTTTTTGTATTTTATCTACCAACTCTTTTTCGGCCTGCCATTTGGCTTTCATCTGGTTTCTGTCGTCGTTAAGGTTGGCAAGTTCTTTTTCAATAGCCGATTGCTTTACCTTATCATGCTCGCGTTTAATGGCTTCTTTTTCAATTTCCAACTGGCGGATACGGCGTTCTGCCACTTCCAGTTCTTCAGGGAGCGAGTTTATTTCCAAACGTAACTTGGCTGCAGCTTCGTCAATCAGGTCGATGGCTTTGTCGGGTAAAAACCTGTCGGTAATATATCGCTGCGAAAGCTCAACAGCGGCAATAATGGCCTCATCCTGAATTCTGACCTTATGATGGTTTTCGTAACGCTCTTTTAGTCCCCGCAAGATGGAAATAGCCGACATAGTATCGGGTTCGTTAACCATTACCAGTTGAAAACGCCGCTCCAGTGCTTTATCTTTTTCAAAATATTTTTGATACTCTTTTAAGGTAGTAGCACCAATGGCTCTCAGCTCGCCTCGTGCCAATGCAGGTTTTAAAATATTGGCAGCATCCATGGCTCCTTCCGACTTACCGGCACCCACGAGTGTATGAATTTCGTCGATAAATAAAATTATCTCGCCGTCGGAGTCAACCACCTCTTTTACAACAGCTTTCAGGCGTTCTTCAAACTCACCTTTATATTTGGCACCGGCAATAAGCGATCCCATGTCCAGCGAGTAAATCTTTTTTGATTTCAGGTTTTCAGGAACATCACCGTCAACAATACGATGAGCCAACCCTTCAACAATGGCTGTTTTACCAACTCCCGGTTCTCCAATTAAGATGGGGTTGTTTTTGGTACGGCGTGTTAAAATCTGAAGTACCCTTCTAATCTCATCATCACGGCCAATAACGGGGTCAAGCTTGCCTTTCTCGGCCATGTCATTCAGGTTTTTGGCATACCTGTCCAGCGAGTTATACTGCTCTTCGGCACTTTGGCTGTTCACCGTAGAACCTTTTCGCAGGTCTTTAATGGCAGCCATCAAATCGTTTTTGGTTATGCCGTTATCTTTCATTAATTGCGATGCAGTACTTTTAACCTCCAACAACGAAAGCAACAGGTGTTCAATGGAAACAAACTCATCGCCAAACTCCTTTAAATATCGAGGTGCCCGTTGCAACACTTCATTGGTGTCTTTGGCAAGATATTGTTCGCCACCTGAAACTTTGGGAAGCGAGTCGATGATTCTGTCAAAAGCTTTAACAAACACATCGAAGTTAACATTCAACTTTTTCAAAAGAAACGGAGTAACATTTTCGTCCACTGTTAAAATACCTTTTAACAAATGGATGGCTTCAATGGCTTGTTGCTCGTTAACAGAGGCAACCTCCTGTGCTTTTTGAATGGCTTCCTGTGATTTTATTGTGAATTGATTTAAGTTCATATTTTTTCCTCCTTTTAATTTATTGAATTTTTTTATCATTCTCTCAGGGCAATATCAAAAAACCAACCATTGATTTGCATACAAAGCAAAGTAAATCGATAGAATATTATGGCTCAGTCAAATAGCAGATTGCAGCATTTAACACACTGCAATATTGACACTTAAAAAAGGTTAAGGGTGTCAATATGGCCGGTTTGTTAACGGCAGATACTAAACAGTACCGGATAGCGTTACAATAATAATTTCGGAAAAATAATAGTTTAAACTTAACTGCTGCGGATTGGAGGTTCACAGCTTAAGTGTTTAAGCATCAAATAACAAGCTTCAAATGCCAAATAATATTCAATGTTAAAAAAAAGAAATCCCAAAATCAGGATATCAACTACTTTGGTTCTGTTGTTCAGCGGTTTTGAATTTTGATTATTGTATTTTGGCATTTATTTGAGATTTGATTATTTGTTATTTGTAATTTGAATTTATAATATTTTTGCAACCTAAATTCCCTCACAAAATGTGTATAGTTTCAACCAACGAATATGCTCAATGAATAAAAAAACCCTTGTAATCGGTGCCAGCCTGAAGCCCGAAAGATATTCCAACAAAGCCATCAGATTACTGCGCAGGTTTAACCATCCGGTAGAAGCCATAGGGCTAAAAAATGGTAAAGTAGCTGATGTTGAACTAAAAACAGGTTTTCCGGATCTTAAAAGTATTCACACCGTTACCCTTTATCTTGGCCCCGCCCGGCAGGATGTATATTACGATTATCTTAAAAAATTACAACCTGAAAGAGTTATTTTTAATCCCGGAACGGAAAACAACGAGTTTATTGAAATCCTCCGAAAACAAGGTATAGAAACAGTAGAAAACTGTACGTTGGTTATGCTGAATAGCGGCTTATATTAAACTTCCGATATATGCCCAATCATCAATATTATTTTTACCTTTGCCCGGCAAAATAATTTTGCAATGTATGAAATCATTTTTTAAGTATATCATTTCCGTTACCCCTGTGATAATAAGCATTCTGTTGCTCTCTTCAAATGCTTATTCACAACCAAACTGCACCATCACCATTGATACCCCTCCACCTTTATGCATTGGTGCCGATTTTCAGTTAAGTGTACCGGAGCAGGACAGCTGCACCTATAAATGGAGAACCGTTACCGACACAACCACGCTGGGAACCAACAACACTTTACTCATTAATATACAGGACACTACAGGGTTTTTGATTACCGTTACCGACACCAATACACTGGAACAGTGTGTCAGCGACACTTTTTGGGTGCAAACCTATCCACCCATTCATGTAACCTTTGAGCAGGTTCAGTTAACCTGTTCCAATGGCGACAACGACAACGGCAATACAGCACAGGTGAAAGCAACGGCAACCGGAGCCTTTCCTTCGTCGCAATACCACTATATTTGGAATGTACATCCGTTGCAGATTGCACCCAACGATTCATCTTTGGCCATCGGATTAAAGGCTAATCTCAATTATGATATTCAGGTAATCGACAATTTCGGTTGTTTTGTTCTCGACACTTTTAAAACCAAATCGTACTACAATGCCGACATTGAAATAACAGCAGACCCTGATACCGCCTATATCGAAAGGCCGCACATCACCTTTTCGTTTGAAAACCTTTCAGCAGATTCGGTTACCATTACCAATCACTTTTGGGATTTTGGCGATTTATGCGACAGTGCCGGAACAGCCTGCACAAGTTACGAAGATATGCCAACCCACACTTATGAAAAGGAAGGTGACTACTTTGTGGTACTTACGGCATACAACGGACAGGGATGCGATACTACTTATTTGAAAAGGGTGTCAATCAAGCCGGTACAGCTTTCGATACCCAATGTATTTACTCCCAACCAAAGCGACGAAATAAACAAGTATTTTGTTATTAAAGTTGCCCCCCCGAGTTCGGGAGGCGGAACAGACGGAGGAGCTTTTAAAAGTATTGAAGAATCAAACCCCAACGCCAAACCACTTAATTTTTATTTTGAAAGTACCGATTTGGTTGTATTCAACCGATGGGGTAACAAGGTATTTGAGTCGAACAATTATCAAAATAATTGGGATGGCGGAAATCTTTCGGACGGAACCTATTTTTATATTTTAAAATGCCACGGATATAAAAACGACTACACCTATAAAGGCTCGGTAGCCATTTTCAGAGGTGGCGAATAAAAAAAAGTATTATGAGAAAGTTATATTTTGTATTAGTTGTTTTAATGGGATTATCCCTTTTCAGCTGTCAAAGCAATAGCAGCAGCAAAAACATCTCAACCGATGTGGTAAAAAACGACAAAAGTGCCGAAGGTACTAACAAAAACGACATGGCTAAAATGGCCTTTGTTGAAACAGTTCACGATTTTGGCAGGGTGATACGAGGCGAAAAAGTGAGCTATAAGTTTAAGTTTAAGAATGTTGGTAAATCCGACTTGTTAATCAGCAAAGTCAGCACTTCGTGCGGATGTACGGTGGGACACTATCCTCATGATCCGGTAAAACCAGGCGAAGAAGGCGAAATTAGCGTTACTTTCGACAGCACGCATAAAAGAGGCATGCAAAACAAATCGATCACCATTTTGGCCAATACTCAGCCCAACAGAACAGTGTTGCGAATAAAAGCCAATGTTAAAAACCCCGTAAGAAATAATTAGTAACCAATATATTTTAAACATGAACACATTATTTATTTTACTTGAAGCAACTCCGGCCGGCGAACCAAATGCACTGATGCAATTTTTGCCGTTGCTGTTAATTTTAGTAGTATTTTACTTTTTCTTTATCCGGCCTCAACAAAAAAAGGCTAAAGACCAAAAAAAGTTCAGAGAACAACTTCAAAAGGGACAGAAAATTGTTACCATTGGAGGTATTCACGGTAAAGTCCTTGAGGTTAAAGAGTCAACTGTTATGATTGAAGTTGGCAACGGAGTAAAAATGACCATTGAAAAAAGTGCTGTTGCCATGGATACGGTTGGTATCGGCGATAAAAAATAGTTGAACGCACTCTGAAAAGGTAGATTTTTAGAGCTGAATCATAGTTTATAAACTGTTTTTCAACTAAAAGCCGAAGAATGTTATTCTTTGGCTTTTAGTGTTTATATCTGTCTGTAACAGGGTGGCTTAACAAATATCCGCTTTCCAACCCTTTAAAAAAGTAATAATCCAACTTTATGAGTACATCAATTGGGCGATATAGATTTTTAATGTATTTTCGTTGACTCAATCGCACTTATTGTAAGCAAAACAGATGGTGAACAACAGAACAACCGGAAACAAACAAGAGCCTTCTAAAAAGGGGTATGCTAATCATTCGCAACATTTTACATTTATTATTTTCATTTTTGTATCAGCCATATTTTGGTTGTTAATAAAGCTGTCGCAGGAGTACTCCGAAACCTACGATATGCATATTATTTATAAGGATGTTCCCAACGACAAGCTTTTAACGAAGGAAATTGACTCAACCGTAAAATTTAACATCACTTCGCGTGGATTTTACCTTGCAGAATTAAGTCTGCTTCACCCTGAGGAATTAATTATCCATTTAAAAAATTATACCATCCACAAATCGGAGGGGGATAAATATTACATTTCCACCTTACCGCTTAAAGAGAGCATTGCAAAAATGCTGGATATCGATCCCGGACTGATTAGCTTCTCAAAAAATGCCCTCTCTTTTAAACTGGAAAAACTCTACTCAAAAAAGGTTCCTGTGATTAACAATACTAAAATAGCGTTTAAAGGTTCCTATAATTTATACAAACCGGTTGATATAGTGCCGTCTAAGGTGCTTATATATGGCACTAAAAGCGGCCTTGATTCCATTAAATTTGTTAATACAAAAGCCATTCAGCTTTCTGATATTAGCGAAAACAAAACCATCGAAGTTGAGTTGCAAAATCCTAATCCCGGTTTTTTTAAGTTAAGTCCTGAAAAAGTAAAAATAGCGTTAAGGATAGCAAAATTTACACAGTCGAAAGTTGTAGTACCCATTACTTCGCGAGGCAGCCGGTATCAAATTGAAACATTCCCGAAAATGGATACAGTATATTTTAATGTTGCCCTAACTGACTTTGATAAAGTAAGCCCTAATGATTTTATCGTTTCGCCGGTTATTAAAGGTGTTGATTTAAAGAAGGTTAATAAACTTTTACTGAAAGTTACCAGGCACCCCGATTTTATTAAAAACATTCGTACCGAGCCATCCGACGTGGAGTTTATACTGATAAAATGATTAAAGTAGGTTTAACCGGAAATATAGGCAGTGGAAAAAGTACAGTATGCAAAATTTTTGAACTGCTTGATGTGCCTGTTTTTTATTCCGACCGGGAAGCTAAAAAACTATATAGCCGTGCCGATGTTAAAGAACAGTTGGAGCATCAATTTGGCAAATCGGTTTTTAACAGCTCTTATCATGTTGAATTTAAGAAGCTTGCTGCTATTATTTTCAGCAATAAAAAGTCATTGGAATTTGTAAATCACTTAATTCATCCGCTTGTATTCGAGTTGTATGATCAATGGCTTATACAACACAAAAATAGCAGCTATACAGTGCATGAGTCTGCCATTCTTTACGAGCACCACCTTGAAAACAAATTCGATAAAAACATTGTGGTTTATTGTCCCGAACAAATAAGGCTTAACCGTGTAATGAACAGGGACAACGTAATCGAACAGGAGGTTAAAAAACGAATGACAAATCAAATGGCGGACGATTTAAAAAATAAACAAGCAGATTTTATAATTATAAACGACGGGGTGGAAATGGTTGTTCCACAGGTAATGGAAATAAACAGCCGGTTAAGAGGCACGATTATTACGTCCTGATCTCACCGTTTCGGGAGGCCTGTGCACAGCTGCGCCCTGTACTTAAGGGGAGAAGAGGTTTTTTAGAAGAAACTGTGTAAAAATCCCAAATTACAAAAGAACAAATAGCAAATAAATTCCAAATGGCAAAAAACAAAAAACAAATTCACCCTGTGGAACCACAAGCTCGGCAGGATTTGCAATCCTGCCGATGATAATAAAACAATTTTTGTTTGGTGTTCAGGAAACCATTCGTGAATGGTTTCTACGTTTGTTATAGTATAAATTACGTTGTGTAAATTATTTTAGGCATTCCAAACTTTAGGCATTTTAGGCACTTCATTCAATACAACTTCCCCTGCCAGGTG